>NZ_JBYIQP010000230.1:0-629 GCF_057707665.1 Actinacidiphila sp. bgisy167
CCCTCAGGTGTCATAGACGGTGGAGCGATGCCCGACGTGTACGACCCACACCACCAGTTCGCCGTCGTCGATTGTGTAGATCACGCGGTAGTCGCCCACCCGGAGGCGGCGGCGGTCGGGCTGGGAGACGAGGGCAGTGGTGTTGACCCCCGTCGGGTCGTTCTCCAGCTCCGTCAGCTTGGCCACGATGCGGAGGGCCATGTCTCGCGGGATCTTGCGGAGTTCGGCCTGAGCCTCGGCTCGGAAGACGGTGCGGTACCTACTCACTGCGCGCCAGCGTCTCCCTCATGATGTCCTCGATCGGGATACCGGGTGCCGGGTTGGCCATGCGCTCGTCGATGATCCGGTTGATCTCGCGCTCTTCCCACTCCTGGTACTTGCGCAGCACCTCGATGGACACCACGGCGGCGACCTGCTTGCCGCGCCGGGTGATGACGGTAGGAACGTCGTCCCGGTCGGCCCGCTCCACGACCTCGGCCAGGTGTGCCCGGACATCGCGGATGGACTCTATCGGCATCGACTGTGTCATGCGCCCAAGAGTACCGAGTGCCTCATGTGTACACAACGGGGAGTGCGAACGAGGAATCGCCTGGGTCGTGGCGGACGCCTCCCTGATCGCCGCCGTCCGG
>NZ_JBYIQP010000231.1:0-623 GCF_057707665.1 Actinacidiphila sp. bgisy167
GTGCCCGCCGCCCCCTCCTTGGCGCTGGTGCAGGTCACGATGGTCGCGTCCAGGTCCAGGACGTACCAGCCGGTCAGGGCCCTGCCGCACACCGATATCCAGGGGAAGCCGCCGGGACGCAGGGCGAGCAGCGTCCACACCACGCGACGTACAGCGGCGCGGACGCGCTCCACCCGGGCCGCGACCGGGCCGTCGATCGTCTCCAGCGCGCGGCGCAGGGTGCTGTCCGAGACCGGCCGACCGAACACCGCACGCCAGTGGTACTGGAGCTGCTCGGCCTCCAGGACGTTCGTCGCGCCGAGCACGATCGCACAGGCCAGCTGAACCAGCGCCATGCCCCGATCCCGCCAGCCCGGCCCGGCGCCCTTCGGCAACGCCGCACTCAACGCGGCGGCCAGACCGAACCGGTCGGCGACCTTCCGCAGCAGCACCACACCCGCATGGCCGATCAGGTTCTTGCCGTCGGCCCGCACGGCAAGCCGGTGATCCCAGCCGGTACCCTTCACCCGTTGGGTGCCTCTTCTCTGCGACGGTTTTGATCTCAGCAATCAGATCATTGCAGGTGGGAGGCACCCTTCTCCTGTTGGTGCGTCAGGTGACCGTCACAGCTGAATTCATGAGGT
>NZ_JBYIQP010000232.1:0-612 GCF_057707665.1 Actinacidiphila sp. bgisy167
CAACCTGTCGCCGTCCCCGGCGGAACCCGCCACCACAGCGTGGAAGACAGCCTGTTCGGCGACGCCTCCACATCCAGCCGCGAGAGCACCCCCGGCCTCGCCCTCCCCGGCAGAACCGGCCACATCCAACCCGAACACCAGGCTCAACCCCCGCGGCAGCGGCTCACCGGCGCCACGAACGATCAGCCCCCCGTCACCACCACCCGACCCACCCCCATCGACGTCGACTCCCAGATCCCCACGCACTCCAGCCCCGCAGCCGAACGGGCCCTCGGGGCCGCCGCATACATGCTCTGGAGCACACCAACCCACAACCCACCCGCATGGGCACGCGGCGACGAACTCCCCACCCTCACAAACCAGCAGATCGACGACATCATCACCCTCGCCGAAACCAATCCCCACGCCACCTTCGGCGGCATCTGGGACCACATCGACGCCACCTACCACATCCAACTCCCACCAGAAGAAATCAACCGCCTCCACCACCAATACGCACTCCGCGCCCACGACACCCAAGAGGTCAGCCAAGATGTCAGCCAAGAAGTCAGCGCCACTGGCATACCTTACTTGCAAGCCGCCAAGCAGTGGTACGAGAAACACGGCAACCTC
>NZ_JBYIQP010000233.1:0-603 GCF_057707665.1 Actinacidiphila sp. bgisy167
AACGTCCCGTCCGACTGGAAGGAGCCGGTCGACGACGAGGATGTAAATCTCGGAAGCTGGCTCGCGCAGGTACGCAGCGGCCACAGGCCGGTTGGCGACGCCACGCGGGCCGAACTCGACAGAATGGGCATGCGCTGGGATAAAATACGCGACACTGACACCCAGTTGAAGCTGAAAGCCGCCAAACAGTTCTACGAGAGAGAACGCAACCTCGAGGTCCCGTCCGACTGGAAGGAGCCGGTCGACGACGAGGATGTAAATCTCGGATACTGGATCGCGAATATACGCCGCGAGCACACGGAGGTTGACGACGCCACGCGGGCCGAACTCGACAGAATGGACATGCGCTGGGAGCAAATACACCGCAACACTGACACCCAGTTGAAGCTGAAAGCCGCCAAGCAGTTCTACGAAAGAGAAGGCAACCTCAAGGTACCGCAAAAGCATAGGGAGCCGGTCGACGGCGAGCCTGTACCTCTCGGAATCTGGCTTAAGGATGTACGCAGCGAGCACACGAAGGTTGACGACGCCACGCGGGCCGAACTCGACAGAATGGGCATGCGCTGGGAAAAAATACACAAGCCCACTGACACCCAGTTGAAA
>NZ_JBYIQP010000234.1:0-594 GCF_057707665.1 Actinacidiphila sp. bgisy167
CAGGGTGCAGGACGAGCCGCGGGCGCAATGGTGCGCCGTCCATCCGATGTCCCACTACCGAGCCCGGGCCACGCCGGGCTGCCGGAGGCATTCGTCCATGTCCACACGCATACGGCGCAGACCGGTTCGCCGATCCGGCCGGACCGGTCTGTCCGTCCTGCTCGCCGCCGTCGCCCTGGGCGTCACCGGCCTGAGCGCTCCCGCCCAGGCCGCCGACCCCGCCCTCGAGACCGGCACGGCCCCCGCGCCGCAGCCGTCCACCAACACCCCCGCCCTCGTCGACGGCCTCGCCGACCCCGCCGACGCCTCGGTGCCCGCCGCCACCGCCGCCCGCGGCCACCTGGCCGGGCACAAGGACCGCTACCGCATCCCCGCCCCCGACCGCGACCTGGCCACCGTCGACGTCGCCACCGACGCCGACGGCACCGAGACTGTCCGCCTCGGCCAGCAGTACCGCGGCATCCCCGTCATGGGCGCCCAGTACGTCGTCCGCATGACCCACAAGGACGGCAAGCGGACCGTCACCGGCACCTCCGGCTCCTACTTCACCGACCTCGACGTCGACACCACCCGCCCCACCCTCCCCGCCTCCAC
>NZ_JBYIQP010000235.1:0-587 GCF_057707665.1 Actinacidiphila sp. bgisy167
CGATGGGCTCGTCCGGCTCCTCCAACTCGAAGTAGGTGCTGGTGGTGTCGAAGAACAGCAGGTCCACCTCCAGGTTCAGCAGGTGCGCGACCTCGTCGAAGACCTGCTTCTCCAGGTCGTCCTGCACCTCGTGGAGCCAGTCCATCGCCCGGTAGCAGGACTGCTCGCCGACCTTGGGCAACGAGTCGATGTGCACGTCGTGAGTGATCCATTCGGCAGCTGCGAGCTTCGAGGAGGGGGCCA
Source organism: Actinacidiphila sp. bgisy167 (assembly GCF_057707665.1). Lineage (NCBI taxonomy): Bacteria > Bacillati > Actinomycetota > Actinomycetes > Kitasatosporales > Streptomycetaceae > Actinacidiphila > Actinacidiphila sp. bgisy167. Next base: position 244 of record NZ_JBYIQP010000235.1, read on the forward strand.
GTGCGCGGTTGGCGACCAGCGCGAACAGCACCCGCTCGGTCACGGACATCTCCCGGGGCCGGCCCCGCTTGGGCTGCCCGACGCCGGACACGATCTGGTCGATCTTCAGTCGGTGCCACAGGTGGTCCAGGACGTAGGCGCCGCCGAAGGGGACCGAGCCGGTGAACTCCAGCCCCGGCACGGGGTTCATGGCCAGGGCCTCGCCGGGCTCCAGCAGGCGCGACAAGGACGCGACCAGGCGCCGGATCGCGTCGCGGTCCAACTCGTCCTCCCGGCCGAAGGTGAACAGCACCTTCGGCACGGCCCGGCCCTTGACCGGGTCCCACTCGTTGTGAGCCAGGTGC
>NZ_JBYIQP010000236.1:0-568 GCF_057707665.1 Actinacidiphila sp. bgisy167
ATGCTCAACGGCAACAAGCGGAGCATCACCTTGAACACCAAGACCCCGCGCGGCCGGGAGATCCTCACCGAACTCATCGCGCGCAGCGATGTGATGGTGGAGAACTTCGGGCCGGGCGCGGTGGACCGGATGGGGTTCACCTGGGAACGCATCCAGGAGATCAACCCACGGATCGTGTACGCGTCGATCAAGGGCTTCGGGGACGGCCCCTACACCGGCTTCAAGGCCTACGAGGTCGTCGCCCAGGCGATGGGCGGCTCGATGGCCACCACCGGCTTCGAGGGCGGCCCCCCGCTGGCCACCGGCGCGCAGATCGGCGACTCCGGCACCGGGATCCACGCCGTCGCCGGCATCCTGGCCGCCCTCTACCAGCGCACCCACACCGGACGCGGCCAACGCGTCCAGGTCGCCATGCAGCACGCCGTCCTCAACCTGTGCCGGGTCAAACTCCGCGACCAGCAGCGCCTGGCCCACGGACCGCTCGCCGAGTACCCCAACGAGACCTTCACCGACGAAGTCCCCCGCTCCGGCAACGCCTCCGGCGGCGGACAACCCGGCTGGGCCGTCA
>NZ_JBYIQP010000237.1:0-561 GCF_057707665.1 Actinacidiphila sp. bgisy167
ACCTTCGGCGACGGCACCGAGGCGGTGACCGCCCCCCTGACCGGCGGCCAGGCCACCACCACCCACACCTACACCTCACGCGCCGGCACCCCCTACACCGTCACCGCCGCCTACGGCGGCGACACCGACTTCACCGCGTCCACGGCGACGGGAACCCAACGGGTCTCCCGATCCGACACCGCCACCACGATCAGCTCCTCACCCGCGCCCTCCACAGCCGGCGAACAGACCACCCTCACCGCCACCGTCACCCCCACCGCGCCGGGCGCCGGGACCCCCACCGGCACCGTCACCTTCACCTTCGGCGACGGCACCGAGGCGGTGACCGCCCCCCTGACCGGCGGCCAGGCCACCACCACCCACACCTACACCACCGCCCGAACAGCCCCCTACACCGTCACCGCCACCTATGACGGCGACCTCGACTTCCGCACCTCCACGGCCTCCGGCACCCATGCCGTGGGCCGGGCGGCGTCGGTGACGACGGTGGCCGGTGTTCCGGATCCGTCGGTGGCCGGGCAGAGTGTGGCGTTCTCGGCGACGGTGGCCTCGGCGGTGCCG
>NZ_JBYIQP010000238.1:0-558 GCF_057707665.1 Actinacidiphila sp. bgisy167
AGATCCCCGTCATCCACCGCGACGACGCCCGCGGCCACGGCCGCCACGAACAGCGTCTCGTCCAAGTCGTCACCGTCAACGGCCTGCTCTTCCCCCACGCGGCCCAGGTCCTGCGCATCCAGCGCAGACGCCGTCTCTACGGCGCGAAGAAGTGGTCCAGCGAGACCGTCTACGCCATCACCGACCTGCCCGCCGAGGAGGCGAGTGCCGCCGAGATCGCTTCATGGGCTCGCGGGCACTGGACGGTGGAGAACACCGTCCACTGGTGTCGGGATGTAACCTTCAGCGAGGACAAGTCCCAGGAACCCACAACACGCCCTCAGTCCTCGCCGCCGTCCGCGACCTGATCCGCGGTGCGCTCAAGCTTGCCGGGTACGTCAACCTCGTGAATTCAGCTACGACGCTGGCTGGCCCCTGATCTGACGCCCTGATAGTAGAAGGGGTGCCCCCGACCTGCGATGATCTGGATTGACTAGATCAAGAACGTCGCGAAGCAAGGGGCACCCTCCGGGTGAAAGCTACCAGTTGGGACAGTGGGCTCGTGGTGCGGGCCGACGG
>NZ_JBYIQP010000239.1:0-551 GCF_057707665.1 Actinacidiphila sp. bgisy167
CGCCGCCAGCAGACGGTACGCATTGACCATCACCACCGGGTCGTTGTGCTTCACCGAGATCTTGATGTCCCGGAAGCCGTGCTCCTCGAACAGCGAGCACTCCCACAGCGCCGACTCCACCAGCGCCTCGGGCGTGGCCTTGCCGTACTTCTCCAGCAGCCGCTTGTCCAGCGACCCCGCGTTCACCCCGATCCGGATCGGCACCCCCGCGTCCGAGGCCGCCTTGGCGATCTCCTTGACCTTGTCGTCGAACTGCCGGATGTTGCCCGGGTTCACCCGCACCGCCGCACAGCCCGCGTCGATCGCCGCGAACACGTACTTCGGCTGGAAGTGGATGTCCGCGATCACCGGGATCTGCGACTTCCGCGCGATCGTGGCCAACGCGTCCGCATCGTCCTGCGACGGACAGGCGACCCGCACGATCTGGCAGCCCGACGCCGTCAGCTCCGCGATCTGCTGCAACGTCGCGCCGATGTCGGCCGTGACGGTGGTCGTCATGGACTGGACGGAGACCGGGGCGTCCCCGCCCACCGCCACCGACCCGACCTGGA
>NZ_JBYIQP010000024.1:0-84464 GCF_057707665.1 Actinacidiphila sp. bgisy167
CCCCCTTCCGGCCGGGGTCCCACCCTCGGTCATGAGCGAGCGGCGCTGCGCGCTAGTTGTGGCCGAACTTCTTCTGCCGCTTGGGCGAGGTGTGCGGTTCGGCACCCGGGGCCGTCATCGCCATCGGCTCGCGTCCGCCCGCGCTCTTCGCGTGCTCTTCGGTGGTCGCGGCGCTGCGGTCGTGCTGCCGGCCGGTACGTTCGCCCCGGTTCTTGTTCTTGCCCACGATTCCTCCTTGGGGGAAATCACGGATGATGGGCCGCACCCAGGCTTGCACGTGAGTACGAAGGTCGCATTTCGGGCAGTTGCCTCAGTGTGGCGCGCCGGTGATCGCGTAACCGGTCACAACGCCCCGGAGTTCGGGCAGACTCGGGGCGACAGCGTCGCCAGGGGGACGGACGGCAGGACTTTCGGAGAAGAGGGTGAGACCGATGGACCGCTGCGTCGTCCTCGTGGACGCCGGCTACCTGCTCGGAGCCGCCGCGAGCCTCCTCGCCGGAGAGCCCTCCCGGTCCCGGATCACCGTCGACCACTCCGAGATCGTCACGGGTCTGCGGGAGCGCGCCGAGCAGGAGACCGGGCGGCCGCTGCTGCGGATCTACTGGTTCGACGGCGCCCCCGACCGCGTCCCCCAACCGGAGCACCGCAGGTTGCGCGTGATGCCCCGGGTGACGGTCCGCCTCGGCGCGCTGACCCGCACCGACGGGCGCTGGGCGCAGAAGGGCGTCGACGCGGCCATGCACGCCGAGCTGTCGGAGCTGGCCCGCAACCGGGCGTGCTCCGACGTCGTGCTGGTCACCGGCGACGGCGATCTCCTGCCCGGCATGATGACGGCGAAGGAGCACGGCGTCGCCGTCCACCTGTGGGCCGTGCAGGCCGCGGACGGTGACTTCAACCAGTCCGAGGACCTGGTGGCCGAGGCCGACGAGCGGCGCGTGCTGGACCGGGAGTGGATCACCCGGGCCATCCGTGTGCGCGAGCCCGCCGGGGTCTGCGCGCCCCTCACCCCGCGGCCCGAGATCGCCGCCATCCTCTCCGCGCCGCTGCCCGAGACCGCTCAGGGGGCCGAGCCGCAGCCCGCGGCCGACCAGCCCGCGGAGCCGGGCGCCGCAGCGCCCCAGGTCGCCACCGCCGACCGCAACGGCAACCGGGCGAAGCCCGGGTCGCCCGCGGCCGCCTCGGGCAAGGCAGTGGTGCCCACCCCCAAGGACGTCGCCGGCCTCGTCCACCGCGGGCACTCCGCCGCGCATCCCGCCTCCCAGGCCACCGCCTCCCCGGCCGGTGCCGGCGCGACCCTGCGCTGGTCCTCCGACCGGGGGCTGGTCGGCGGCGCCGAGGCCGCCGACCCGGGCCTGCCCACTCTGGCCCAGCTCACCAGCCCCGAACAGCGCTGGGCGGACCGCGAGGAGGACATCACGGCCGTCAGCGGCGACCCGTACGAGGTCGGCCAGGTCTTCGCCCGCCGCTGGATCGGCCGGCTCACCGACCCGTCCCACCTGCAGGAGCTCTCCGCCGAGTACCCTCGCGTCCCGCACCGCATCGACGGCGAGCTGCTGCGCTACGCCGCCCGGTTCGGGCTCCTGGCCCACAAGGACGACCAGATCGACGAGCACGACCGTTACGCCATCCGGGCGGGCTTCTGGCGCGAGATCGACGCCCGCGCGGCCCCCGCGGGAGCTCCGGCGGGGGAGTGAGCGCGCCGGACCCACCCTGCGGCGCCTTCCGGCCTGGACGCAGCGTAGGCTCGATCCTCGTGAGTACGGGCACGGAACAGGACGCCACCGCGCGGGCGGTGGTGGTGACCGTGCGCGGGCTCGTGAAGAGCTACCCGGCCGGGCGGGGCAGGCGCGGCGCCGGGAGCCCCCCGGTGCGTGCCAACGACGGCATCGACCTGGACATCCGGGGCGGCGAGATCTTCGGGCTGCTCGGCCCCAACGGCGCCGGCAAGACCACCCTCGTGCGCCAGTTGACGGGACTGCTGCGCCCCGACGCGGGCAGCGTGCAACTGCTCGGGCACGACCTCGTACGGCACCCTGAGCGCGCGGCGCGACTGGTGGGCTACCTCGGCCAGGAGTCGAGCGCGCTGGACGAGCTGACCGTCGCCCTCGCCGCCGAGACCACCGGACGGCTGCGCGGCCTCGACGCCGGGTCCGCGCGCGCCGAACGCGACGCGGTCCTGGAGGAACTGGAACTCACCGCCCTCGCCTCCCGGCCGCTCAAGCGCCTGTCGGGCGGCGAGCGCCGGCTCGCCTGCTTCGCCGCCGCCCTGGTGGGCGAGCGGCCGGTGCTCGTCCTGGACGAGCCGACCACCGCCATGGACCCGGTGGCCCGGCGCGCGGTGTGGGCGGCGGTCGACCGGCGGCGCGCCGCACACGGCACCACGGTGCTGCTGGTCACCCACAACGTGATCGAGGCCGAGACCGTGCTCGACCGGGTCGCGGTCATCGACGAGGGCCGGGTGATCGCCTGCGACACCCCTGCTGGGCTCAAGGCGCTGGTCGCCGACGAGGTACGGCTGGACCTCGTGTGGCGGGACGAGCCCCCGCTGGCCGTGCCGGCGGTGGCGGCCCTGCGGGAGACCGCCGGTGTCACCGGGCGCCGCTGGACGCTGCGGCTGCCGCAGCAGCGGGCCCGTGCCCTGGTCGCCGAGCTGACCGGTGGCCCCGCCTTCACCGCACTCGACGACTTCACCCTGACGGCGCCGAGCCTGGAGGATGTCTACCTGGCGCTCGGCGGCCGGGGGAAGGGACTGGTCAAGGCGTGAACGGCGGCAACGGCAGCGGCGACAGCCGGAATGGCGTCAACCCCGGCGGCATGACCATGACCTCGGACGTGGACCGGAACGTGAACCTGGACATGGCGCGCGGCACCGCGCAGCAGGGCGGTACGCAGTGACCATCATCTCCACGGGAGCCGCCACCCCGACGGCGGCTCCGGCGGCGCCCGTCACCCCCCTCGGCGCGGAGGCCGCGACGCTCGCCCCGCGCGCCCGGCTGCTGCCGGCGATGGCCGCGGTGTACCGGGCGCAGCTGTCCCGGGCGCGCATCGCCCGGATCCCGCTGCTGTTCGTGGCGACCTTCCAGTCGGTCGGCATCATGATCATGATGCGGGGTGTCGTCGACGGCGGTCCGGCCGCGCGCGCGGTGGTCGCCGGGTCGAGCGTGCTGGTCGTCGCCTTCGTGGCGCTCAACCTGCTGGCCCAGTACTTCGGGCAGCTGCGCGCCTCCGGCGGGCTCGACCACTACGCGACCCTTCCGGTGCCGCCGGCCGCGGTGGTGCTGGGTGTGGCGGGCGCGTACGCCTCCTTCACCGTGCCCGGGACGCTCGTGACGGCGGGCATCGGCTGTGCGCTGTTCCAGCTGCCCGTGGCGAACCTGTGGGTGCTCGCCGCGGTGATCCCGCTGGCGGGGGCCGCGCTCTCCGGGCTGGGGGCGGCGCTCGGACTGCTCGCGCCGCGCCAGGAGCTGGCCACCCTGGCCGGGCAGCTCGGCATGTCGGCCGCGCTGCTGCTGGGGGTGCTGCCGGCCGGCAACCTCCCCGAGCCCATCCGCTACGTACGGGATCTGCTGCCCTCCACCTACGGCGTGGAGGCCCTCATCCGCAGCTTCGACGCCCGCCCCCACTGGCTGGGCGTGGTGGCCGACCTGTCGGTGTGCGCGGCCGTCGGCCTGGTGTCACTGGCAGTGGCCACCTGGGCCTACCGCCGCGCGGCCTGCCGGTGACCTTCGGGCATGGGGCTGCCGAGGTGCCGGTGACGCGTGTCGTGGACGGACCTGGCACGATGGCAGGGTGACCGCGCTTTCGACCTCGCATGAGCCATGGCCGCCCGCGCCGCTGCCGCCGTCCTCGGAGCAGGAGGGCCGCATGGACCCCGTCCGGGAGCTCAAGAGCGGCGCGTTGACGGCGGTGCTCGTGGCCGTGACGGGCGTGCTCCTCGGCCTGCTGTGGCTGTGGCTCGCGCCGCGGATCCCGCTGGTCTCCGACGGCAAGGCGGTCTACCTCAAGGACACCGAAGGGGAGCAGGCGATCGGCGCCGACGGCACCTTCGTCCTCCTCGGACTCTGCATCGGGGTGCTCACCGGCGCGCTCGTCTACTGGCGGAACCGGCGCGGCGGCGTCGGAGTCGTCCTCGGCATGGCCGTGGGCGGCGTACTGGGCTCCCTGCTGGCCTGGCGGCTGGGCAGCTGGCTCGGCCCCACGAGCGACCTGATCGCGCACGCCAGGGCGGTCGGCGCGAAGAAGGTGTTCGACGGTCCGCTCGAGCTCCAGGCCAAGGGCGCGCTTCTGGCGTGGCCCATCGGGGCCGTCCTCACGCACCTGGCGCTCACCACGGCCTTCACATCGCGCGACGAGCAACCCCCCGCCGCGCAGCCGCCGCCTCCCGCGGGCGGCTGACCGGCCGGACGCCGGAGCCCGCGAGGTCGTGCCGGGGCGCCTGCCGGGCCCTTGGCCGTGGACACAGCGCCGTCGGCCGACGCAGTGCGCGGGGTCGAGCACACTGTTCAGCCGCCCACGACGACACCCTCGCCCTTGGGATTCACGGGGTTCACCGCACGAAGAGGACGCGGTGAGAGTCTTTGTCGAGGTAGAAGGCGGCGGTGTAGAGGTCACGCGTGATGGATTTGTCCAGGCGGGTGCTGCTGAGCCATCGCGAGACCGGCGAAACCCCGGCAGCTTCGGCAACGGGGCCAGGAATGCCCTTGGGCCTGCGCAGCTCGAAGTGCCACCCAGGATGTTTCAGGAGCGCGGCGCCCGGGGTCAGGCACGTGCGATCGGCGCGACGACCGCGTCCGTGAGCCGCACCAGGTCCTGGGGCGCCAGCTCGACCTCCAGGCCGCGCTTGCCGGCCGAGACGAAGACCGTCGTGTGCTCCAGCGCGGAGGCGTCCACCACGGTGCGCAGCCGCTTGCGCTGGCCCAGCGGGGAGATGCCGCCCCTGACATAGCCCGTGGTCCGCTCGGCGGCGGCCGGGTCCGCCATGCCGGCCCGCTTGCCCCCGGCCGCGGAGGCGAGCGCCTTCAGGTCCAGGGAGCCCGCGACGGGGACGACGGCGACCGTGAGCGCCCCGTCCACGTCCGCGACGAGGGTCTTGAACACCCGGTCGGGGGAGGTGCCCAGCGCCTGCGCGGCCTCCTGGCCGTAGCCGAGCTCCGAGGCGGGGTCGTGGGCGTACGCGTGCACAGTGAAGGCGGCGTTCGCCTTCTCCAAGGCGACGGTGGCGGGCGTGCCGCCGGAGGACGACTGCTTCTTCTTGGCCATGGCGCTCAGAGAATACGTCAGTTGGGGCTCGGGACCTGCCGGGTCAGGTCCACTGCGGGCAGAACGCGCAGCTTGTCGATGACGGCGGCCTCGTGACGCAGCAGCCGCAACTCCTGCTCCAGCCGCGCCGCGGTGTCCGGCGCCTCCAGCAGCGCCTGCTTCGCCGGGGTCCCGACGACGGTCGCGGCCGCCACCAGGTACGACAGCACGGTCGGGTCGTCCGGCAGTTCCTGGTGCCCGGCCAGACTCCGCTCGCGTGCCCCGGCCAGCCGCTTGCGGTAGATCCGGAAGGCGCGCGCCACGTCGGACGCCAGCGCCCCCGAACCGATGCCCGGTTCCTCCGCGACCTCCTCCACCTCACCGACGAGGTACGGCCCCGAGGCGTCCACCGACAGCAGCCTGAAGCGCGTGGTGCCGGTGGCCACGACGTCGAAGCCGCCGTCACCGCGTTCCCCGATGGTCGTCGCGTCCGCGACGCAGCCGACGGGATACAGCGCCTCGGACAGATCCGCCGCGTATCCGGCCGCCGCGTCCTTCGCCCCGGCGGGGGCGACCTCGTGGCCGTCCTTGATCGCCACCACGCCGAACCGGCGCGGAGTGTCCTCCGGCACGGCCAGCAATTCGCGGAAGAGGGCGCGGTAGCGCTCCTCGAAGACGTTCAGCGGCAGCACGAGCCCCGGGAAGAGGACGGAGCCGAGCGGGAAGAGCGGAAGGCGAGCGGTCACGGGCAGCAAGCCTAGGGCCTGCGGCGCCCGCCCCTTGCCGTCTCGTCCCGTGCCGCCCGTTTTCGCCTCCTGGCGGGGCGGGGCGCACCGGGCGGCGCTCGCCCGCCGCCGCGGGTCGGCGGCTCGGCGTCGGGATGCGGCCGGCCGTACGGGGCGGCCGCGGGCGTACGACGCTGGGGCGGCCTCCGAGCACGGGCACTGCGCGGCCGCCCGCCCGGGTGAGCTCCGGGGTGCTGTCGGGCGGCCGGTGGCCTCGTCCGGCGTTCGCACCTCGCCGGGGCGGTCGGCCCTTCGCGTCCGCGCGTCCCGGCGGCAGCTGCAGGGCAGAGGAGGCGGGGGCGTGTCGTCGGCGGTGAGGAATCCAGCCGAGTACGGTGCGGGCCGCGGCGGTCTCTCTGGCCTGCCGGCGGCATGCCTGCCGGGGTGCCGGTCGCGGCCCGCGCACCCGGCCCCCAGCGCGCTCGGTGGGCGCGCGGGTGTCAGCCGCGGCGAAGGAGGCGGGACGCGCCGGCGGCGACGGTGGTGGCGAGGATCCATCCGAGCATGGTGAGGGCCGCGGCGGCCCACTGAGCGCTGCCGTCGAGGCGCCAGGCGTTGTCCTGTCCGAGGTTGATGACCGGCAGGAGCAGGTCGAGGGCGAACAGCGGGGCGCTCCAGTGGGGGAAGGCGCCGCCGTCGACGGGCTGGGGCTCGCCGTGGGCGGAGAAGAAGACCGCGCCGAGCGCCCACAGCAGGGCCATCCATATGGCGGCCCGGCCCGCGCGGTAGCCGTAGCCGACGGTCACGTCCTGCAGGTATCCCCACAGCTTGCCGGCGAGCGGCAGGGTCTCCCGGCGGCGGCGGTGCTTGGCCAGCAGCACCTCGCGGGCGTCGGCGTCCTCACCGCTCGCGCGCAGGGCGGCCGCCAGGTGCTCGTAGGGCTCGGGGCTGTACTCCGGCGTGGCGGCGGCCAGCCAGTCGATCCGGGCGCGCAGGGGGAAGGCGCCCTCTGGGCTGAGGGAGCCGTAGGCGAAGCCGACCAGGTCGAGGCCGCCGGCCTCGGGCCAGCAGGTGCGGTTGTCGGTGAGGTTGCCCACGCGCGCGCCGGCCAGCGAGATCGTCCCGGTCGGCGGCTGCTCGAGGGTCAGCCGCAGTTCGGGGGTCTGGACCCGGCGCAGCGACAGCTGCTGCCCGGCGGAGAGCCGGAACCGCGCCTGGTGGATGATCACCGCGTTGCCGAACCGCCCGTCGTCCAGCCGCACCCCGCCGTCCGCGCTGAAACGCCGGGTGCGCACGCCCAGCGGCGGCGTGCCGCCGCCGGAGCCGCCCGTGCCGACGTAGCCCGCGCTGAGGTAGAGCGTGTGCTCCACGGTGACCCGGGCCGCGTTGAGCGCGTAGCGCCCGTACGGGTTCTGCAGCCGGCTGCCGCGCAGGCTGAGGCGACCGCCGATGCGGGCACTGCGCAGACTGATCTCGCCGGTCGCCTCGATCAGCTCGGCCTCGACGTCCTGGGCGACGACGAGCCCGTCGGCCGCCAGCGCCCGGCCGTGCCGGTCCTTGCGCAGGGTGATCTGGTTGAGCAGCAGGTCCGTGCCGATGTGGGCGTCGGTGAGCCGGATCCCGCCCTCGATCGTGCACTGCGGCAGGTGCAGGTCGCCCGAGGTGTGCAGCCGGGCCGCCTCCAGCCGCGGTATCGCGCAGCGCACCAGGCGCAGCGTCGTGAAGGTGCACTCCGCCAGCAGCACCTGCTGCTCGAAGCGGCAGTCGTGCAGCTCCACATACGGGACCACGGTGCCGCCCGACACATTGAGCTGCCCGCTGATCTGGGCCCCGGACAGCTTCACGCACGACACGCGTCCCGAGGCGGCCTGCGGCCCGTCGAGCAGCAGCTTGGCGATCACCTCGGCCCGCACTGTGCGGTCCGGGCCCCAGAAGCGGTCGGCGGCGGGGTCGTCGCGCTCCGGGATGCCGGTGCGCAGGTCGTACAGCTCCCCCCGGCGGAACGCGTCCCACAGGCCCTGCTCCACAGCGGTCCAGTCGTGCGGCGGCGCGACATCCGACGGCTCGGTCACCGGTTCCCCTCCCGTGGCTCTCCGCGACGACGGCAACGCTAGCGGGGGAGATCACCGTGCGGGGCCGGTACGCGTATCACGGACTGATACTCGGCGAAGCCCCCAGGGGCGGTTCTCTACACTTGAGAGAGTGATCTCCCGTATCGATCTGCGCGGCGACGCCTTCCCGGCGGACGGTGTCGACCGCGACCTGCTGCCCCGTGCCGAGCTCGATGTCGAGGCCGCGCTGGAGAAGGTGCGCCCGATCTGCGAGGACGTGAGGCATCGCGGCACCGCGGCACTGATCGAGTACGCGGAGAGGTTCGACGGCGTCGCCATCGACCGGGTACGCGTCCCGGCCGAGGCGCTGACCCGGGCACTGGAGGAGCTGGACCCCAAGGTGCGGACCGCGCTGGAGGAGTCCGTCCGCCGCGCCCGGCTCGTCCACGGCGAGCAGCGCCGCACCGACCACACCACGCAGGTCGTGCCCGGCGGCACGGTCACCGAGCGGTGGGTGCCGGTGGAGCGGGTGGGCCTGTACGTGCCCGGCGGCCGCTCGGTCTACCCGTCCTCCGTTGTGATGAATGTCGTGCCCGCGCAGGAGGCCCAGGTCGGCTCGATGGCCGTCGCCTCGCCCCCGCAGAAGGAGTTCGGCGGGCTCCCGCACCCGACGATCCTCGCCGCGTGCGCCCTGCTCGGCGTCGACGAGGTGTACGCCGCGGGCGGCGCCCAGGCCGTCGCCATGTTCGCGTACGGCACCGAGGAGTGCCGTCCGGTGAACATGGTCACCGGCCCCGGCAACATCTGGGTCGCCGCCGCCAAGCGCCTGCTCAAGGGCAGGATCGGCATCGACGCGGAGGCGGGCCCGACCGAGATCGCCGTCCTCGCCGACGCCACGGCCGACCCGGTGCACGTGGCCGCCGACCTGATCAGCCAGGCCGAGCACGACCCGCTGGCCGCCGCCGTCCTGGTCACCGACTCCGTGGACCTCGCCGAGGCGGTGGAGAAGGAGCTGGAGCGGCAGGTCGCCGCCACCCGGCACGTGGCGGACCGGATCGCGCCCGCGCTGTCCGGCCGGCAGTCCGGGATCGTCCTGGTCGACGGGATCGAGCAGGGCCTGCAGGTGGTGAACGCGTACGCGGCCGAGCACCTGGAGATCCAGACCGAGGACGCCGCCGCCGTCGCCGCCCGGGTGCGCAACGCGGGGGCGGTCTTCGTCGGCGCCTACGCCCCGGTCTCGCTGGGCGACTACGCCGCGGGCTCCAACCACGTCCTGCCCACCGGCGGTTGCGCCTGCCACTCCTCGGGCCTGTCGGTGCAGTCCTTCCTGCGCGGCATCCACGTCGTGGACTACACGCGAGAGGCGCTCGCGGAGATCGCCCCGCACGTGGTGACCCTGGCCGACGCCGAGGACCTGCCCGCGCACGGCGCCGCGGTCCGCGCCCGATTCGATTGGACGGTTCCGGGTTCGTGACCGGCATCGACGACCTGCCCATCCGGGACGAACTGCGCGGCATGTCCCCCTACGGCGCCCCGCAACTCGACGTGCCCGTACGCCTGAACACCAACGAGAACCCGTACCCGCTGCCCGAGCCGCTGGTCGAGCGGATCGCCGAGCGGGTCCGCGAGGCCGCCCGCGACCTCAACCGCTACCCCGACCGGGACGCGGTGGAACTGCGCACGGAACTGGCGAAGTACCTGACCCGCACCGCCGGGCACGAGGTGGGCCTCGCCAACGTGTGGGCCGCCAACGGCTCCAACGAGGTCATCCAGCAGCTGCTGCAGACCTTCGGCGGCCCCGGGCGCACCGCGATCGGCTTCGAACCCTCGTACTCCATGCACGCCCTGATCTCCCGCGGCACCGGCACCGGCTGGATCGCCGGCCCGCGCCGCGAGGACTTCACCATCGACGCGGCCGCCGCCGAGCAGGCCATCGCCGAGCGGCGGCCGAACGTGGTGTTCGTCACCTCGCCCAACAACCCCACGGGCACCGCCGTCGAACCCGGCACCGTCGTGGCGCTGTACGAGGCCGCCCAGGCCGCCGGACCCTCCCTGGTGGTCGTCGACGAGGCGTACGGCGAGTTCAGCCACCGCCCCTCCCTGCTGCCGCTGATCGAGGGCCGCCCGAACCTGGTGGTCAGCCGCACCATGTCGAAGGCCTTCGGCGCGGCCGGCCTGCGGCTGGGCTACCTCGCCGCCGACCCCGCGGTCGTGGACGCCGTCCAGCTGGTGCGGCTGCCGTACCACCTGTCGGCCGTCACCCAGGCCACCGCGCTCGCCGCCCTGGAGCACACCGATACGCTGCTGGGGTACGTCGGGCAGCTGAAGGCCGAGCGGGACCGCCTGGTCGCCGAGCTGAGGGCGATCGGCTACGAGGTCACCGACTCCGACGCCAACTTCGTGCAGTTCGGCCGCTTCGAGGACAGCCACCGCGCCTGGCAGGCGATCCTCGACCGCGGCGTGCTCGTCCGCGACAACGGCGTACCGGGGCGGCTGCGGGTCACCGCGGGCACCCCGGCAGAGAACGACGCGTTCCTCGAAGCGGTACGCGAGCTGAAGAAGGAGCACTGACCACATGACACGCGTCGGCCGCGTGGAGCGCACGACCAAGGAGACCTCCGTCGTCGTCGAGCTCGACCTCGACGGCACCGGCAGGACCGAGATCTCCACCGGCGTCGGCTTCTACGACCACATGCTCGACCAGCTCGGACGCCACGGCCTGTTCGACCTCACCGTCAAGACCGAGGGCGACCTGCACATCGACACCCACCACACCATCGAGGACACCGCCCTCGCGCTGGGCGCCGCCTTCAAGCAGGCGCTCGGCGACAAGGTCGGCATCTACCGCTTCGGCAACTGCACCGTCCCGCTGGACGAGTCCCTCGCCCAGGTGACCGTCGACCTGTCGGGCCGCCCGTACCTGGTGCACACCGAACCCGAGAACATGGCGCCGATGATCGGCTCCTACGACACGACGATGACCCGGCACATCCTGGAGTCCTTCGTCGCCCAGGCCCAGATCGCCCTGCACGTCCACGTCCCGTACGGGCGCAACGCCCACCACATCGTGGAGTGCCAGTTCAAGGCGCTGGCCCGGGCCCTGCGCTACGCCTCCGAGCGCGACCCGCGCGCGGCCGGCATCCTCCCCTCGACGAAGGGCGCCCTCTGATGAGCAAGGCCGCGGTCCTCTTCATCCTGCTCGGTCTCTTCCTGGCCGGCGGGGTGTACTCCTTCTGGAAGCAGAAGATGCCCAAGAGCGTCGTCGTGCTGCTCGGTGTCGGCTCCGCCATGTCGCTGGCGGCCGGCCTGCTGCGGCTGTAGGGGGTTGGCGTCAGATGAGCAAGGCCGCCAGGAAGGTCGTAATCCTCGACTACGGCTTCGGCAACGTACGGTCCGCCGAACGCGCGCTCGCCCGGGTCGGCGCGGACGTGGAGATCACCGCCGACTTCGACGAGGCGATGAACGCCGACGGGCTCCTCGTCCCCGGGGTCGGGGCCTTCGCGGCCTGCATGGCCGGGCTGACGGCGGTGCGCGGTGAGTGGATCATCGGGCGCCGGCTGTCGGGCGGCAGGCCCGTGATGGGCGTCTGCGTCGGCATGCAGATCCTCTTCGAGAAGGGCGTCGAGCACGGCGTCACCACCGAGGGCCTCGACGAGTGGCCCGGCACCGTCGAGCCGCTGCAGGCGCCGGTCGTGCCGCACATGGGCTGGAACACCGTCGAGGCCCCCGAGGACTCCCGGATGTTCGCCGGCATGGACGCCGGCACCCGCTTCTACTTCGTGCACTCGTACGCGGTGCGCGCCTGGGAGCTGGAGACCGCCAACCCCACCATCCGGGCCCCCAGGGTCGCCTGGGCCACGCACGGCGAGCCCTTCGTCGCCGCGGTGGAGAACGGCCCGCTGTGGGCCACCCAGTTCCACCCCGAGAAGTCCGGCGACGCCGGCGCCCAACTGCTGGCCAACTGGCTCGACACCTTCAAGGACTAGGACGCACGCCGCCATGAGCACGACGCACCGCCTCGAACTCCTGCCCGCCGTCGACGTCCGCGACGGCCAGGCCGTCCGCCTCGTCCACGGCGAGTCCGGCTCCGAGACGTCCTACGGCGACCCGATGGCCGCCGCCCTGGCCTGGCAGCAGGCGGGCGCCGAATGGCTGCACCTGGTCGACCTGGACGCCGCCTTCGGCACCGGGGACAACCGCGGGCAGATCGCCGAGGTCGCCCGCTCCATGGACATCAAGGTCGAGCTCTCCGGAGGCATCCGCGACGACGAGACGCTGGCCGCGGCCCTCGCCACCGGATGCACCCGGGTCAACCTCGGCACCGCCGCCCTGGAGTCCCCGGAGTGGGTCGCCAAGGTCATCGCCGAGCACGGCGACCGGATCGCGGTCGGCCTCGACGTCCGCGGCACCACCCTGCGCGGCCGCGGCTGGACCCGCGACGGCGGCGACCTCTACGAGACGCTGGCACGCCTGGACGCGGAGGGCTGCGCCCGCTACGTCGTCACCGACATCAACAAGGACGGCACCCTCCAGGGCCCCAACCTGGAGCTGCTGCGGAACGTCTGCGCCGCCACCGACCGCCCGGTCGTCGCCTCCGGAGGCGTCTCCTCCCTCGACGATCTGCGGGCCATCGCCGGCCTGGTCCCCGAAGGAGTCGAAGGCGCCATCGTGGGTAAGGCCCTGTACGCCAAGGCTTTCACCTTGGAGGAGGCTCTGGAGGCCGTGTCGCGATGACCCACACCCCCGCCGTACGGCGTGTGCGCGGCGACGGCCCCTTCGAGGAACAGTTCGGTTCCGCACGCGGCGTCGCGGCGGGGGACCTGGTCCTGGTGGGCGGCACGATGCCGTTCGTCGGCCCGGTGCTGTACGGCGAGGGAGACCCTTACGAGCAGGCCAGGACGGCGTTCGCCAACGCGCTCGCCACGCTCGGGGAGTTCGGCCTCGGCGCCGAATCGGTCGTCCGTACTCGCGTGTACCTCACCCACACCCGCGACGTGGACGCGGTGGGCCGGGCCCACAAGGAGGTCTTCGACGCCGTGCGCCCCGCCGCCACGGTGGTCGTCGTCTCCGGGTTCGCGGACCCCCGGGTCCTGGTCGAAGTCGAACTGGAAGCGTTCCGAGGAGCTTGAGCAGCATGACCCTGGCGGTCCGAGTCATCCCCTGCCTGGACGTGGACGGCGGCCGGGTCGTCAAGGGCGTCAACTTCCGCGACCTGCGGGACGCCGGCGATCCCGTCGAGATGGCCAGGCTCTACGACGCCGAGGGCGCCGACGAGCTGACCTTCCTCGACATCACCGCCTCCTCGGGCGACCGTGAGACCACCTACGACGTGGTGCGGCGCACCGCCGAGCAGATCTTCATCCCGCTCACCGTCGGCGGCGGCGTGCGGTCGGCCGACGACGTCGACAGGCTGCTGCGCGCCGGGGCCGACAAGGTGGGCGTCAACACCGCCGCGATCGCCCGCCCCGATCTGCTGCGCGAGATCGCCGAGCGGTTCGGCCGGCAGGTGCTGGTGCTGTCCGTGGACGCCCGCCGCACCAACGCCGGGACCCCGTCCGGTTACGAGGTCACCACCCACGGCGGCCGGCAGGGCACCGGCATCGACGCGGTCGAGTGGGCGCACCGCGCCGCCGAACTGGGCGCCGGCGAGATCCTGCTCAATTCGATGGACGCCGACGGGACCAAGGACGGCTACGACACCGAGATGATCGCCGCCGTCCGCAAGCACGTCACCGTCCCCGTCATCGCCTCCGGCGGCGCGGGCCGCGCCGCCGACTTCCCCCCGGCCGTCGCCGCCGGCGCCGACGCCGTCCTCGCGGCCTCCGTCTTCCACTTCGGCGACCTCAGCATCGGCGAGGTCAAGCGGACGCTGCGCGACGCCGGGCACCCGGTGCGCTGAGGCGGGCGCCCGGCCGCCCCGGCTCCGAGGCGCGGTTCACCGCTCGCGCAGCAGCTCCGCACGCCACTGGAACGGGCTGCGCGCCACCGCCTTCGGCACCTCCTCGTTCCACCGCTCGGCCAGTTCGTCCACCGAGCGCACCAGAGCGCGCCGCATCCACGGCCGGGCGAGCCGCAGGACGACGGCCCCCACCGGCCGCAGCAGCCACCGGCCCCGCACGGACACCGTCACGCGGACCTGCCACCCGCCTTCCGCCGGACGGGGCGCCACGGTGAGCTCCGCCCGTGCCAGGCGATGGACCAGGTGCGCGCGGGCGGGGCCGCCGCGCGCGGGGACCCCGGTGTCCGCCGCCGTCCACCAGGCGTCGAAGTCCACCCGGGCGCTGCCGGCCGCCCGCGCCAGCCACGGCCGCGCGCTCTCGCCCTGTGCGGTCCCGTCCACCTGGACCAGCCGGGGCTGCCGGGCGTCCTTCAGCACGCCCACCAGGCGGAGGCGGCCGTCCGGTACGGTCGTCACCTGCTCCAGGCGCACCATCCCGCGCCGGTTCCAGTCGCGGACCGTGAGCCGGACCTCGGCTTCCTCGTCCGAGGCGTCGTACACCGCCCCGGGCCGCACATGCCGTCCGGTGACCAGCGTGACGTCCGGCACGACACGCCCCCCGGGCAGCAGCACCCGCCCGCCGTCGGTCCGGGACTGCTCCGCGACCTCCGCGAGCATGCCGACCATGCCCGTGAACCAGGCACGGGGCACCGGCGCGACGTGCACGGCATGACTGACGATGCGAACCACGGCGCCAGCATGAAGGCGGCGCGGCCGCGGCGACAGACGGCGGACACGGCAGTCGCACGCCCCTCGAACCTGCCGGGAGCGGGCACCGGGGCGCCCGCGCGGCCTACCCGGCGGGCTGGAGGGCGGCGCGGCGGGCCAGGAAGGGGCGCGCGGCGGCCAGGGTGAGGGCGGAGAGGGTGGCACCGCTCGCGGCGCTGACGGCGGCCGCCCGCAGCGAGCCGTCGGCGAGGACCAGGCCGCTGACCGCGGAGCCGCCCGCGATGCCGGTGGTGACGAGGGTGACCAGCCAGGCGAACGCCTCGGTGACGGTGCCCGCCGGGGCGAGCTCACCCGTGAGGCGGAAGACCACGGTGAGCAGCGGTGCGAAGAACACCCCGCTGAGCAGGGCGGCAAGCGCCATCGGCAGCGGGCCGGGGAGCAGGGTGAAGGGCCAGAAGGTGAGGGCCATACCGGCGCCGGTGACGGCCGCCTTGGCGGCGGCGTCCGCCCGCCAGGGCAGGGCCGCGATGAGCAGGGCGCCGATCAGCGCCCCGGTGGAGTTCAGCGCGAGCAGGGCGCCCGCGCCGCCGGGCAGCGGGTGCCGCTCCGCGTAGGCGACGGCGAAGACGTTGAACGTGCCCAGGGCCCAGCCGCAGCCGGTCAGCGCGCACAGCAGCACCACCAGGGCCCGGCTGCGCAGCGGGCCCAGCCAGTGGACCGAACGGGCGGCGGAGACCCAGGCACGGGAGGGCGCGGAGGTCGCGACGCAGATCGCGCCCGCCACCCCGAGGGCGGCCGCGACCAGCAGCGCCATCCGGGCCGGGCCTGCCACGGCCAGCCCGCCGACGAGCAGCGGGCCGCCGATGAAGACCAGTTCCTGCGCGCCGGCGTCCACGGCGTACGCCGACTCCAGTTCGCCGGGCTCCACCAGATCGGGCCACAGCGCCCGCAGGCACGGCTCCAGCGGAGGCGAGGCCGCCCCGGCGACGGCCGGACCGAGCACCGCCACCGCCGTACTGCCCGGCGCGGCGGCCAGCGCGGCGAAGCCGGCGGCCGACACCAGCGACGAGACGACCAGCACGCCCGGCTGGCCCAGCCGGTCCACCCACCGTCCGAGCAGCGGCCCGCCGATCGCTCCGGACACCGCGTAGACGCCCCCCGCGGCGCCGACCAGCCGGTAGTCGGCGCCCGCGGCGCGCAGCGTCAGCGCGATGGCGAGGGCCGCCATGGCGGTGGGCAGCCGCCCGACGAGCGAACCGGCGAGCAGCCGGCCCACATGGGGCCGGCGGAGCAGCTTCAGATACGGCACAGGTCACCCACGGAGGTCCAGCGCTGCGCCGATCACTGCGTGCACCAGGGTCTCACCCGGCGCGCGGTTCTCCTTCAGCCGTTCGAGGTCCTGCGGACCGAACCAGCCGTACGCCGTGTGCTTGCCGGGCTCCAGGCGCGGCCGCGTGAGGTCGCCGTCGACGTCGACGACGAAGTCCGCCTCGTGGCGCAGGCCTTGTCCGTCGTCGCCCTCCCAGGTGGACACCCCGATCAGCCGCCGTACCGCGCGCAGCCGCCAGCCGGTCTCTTCCTCCACCTCGCGGGCGAGGGCCGCCAGGAGGGTCTCGCCGGGCTCCACATGGCCGCCGACGATGTCCCAGCAGTCCGGGAAGAGCCGGCGGCCGGGGGAGCGGCGCTGGGCGAAGGCCCTGCCCTGCGCGTCGAGGATCACCCCCCCCGACGGCCCAGGTCTCACCCGGACGCGGCACCGGCATCCCGATCCCCGTCACCTCGACGCCCGTTCTTGTCCCGCCCCGGTCCGTGTCCATGGCCGCAGAGCGTAGCTCCGATACGCCGCGCACCGGGCCGGTACGGAACCGCTGCCCGGTCGGGCGGCGGCCGCTGGGGGCCGTCGTGAGGGTCGCCGCGCCGGCGCCGCGGCGGTCGGAACGCGCCCGCCGCGGCCCCTGGGCGCGTCAGCCGGTGATCCCCAGCCTGGCGTCATACAGCCGGGCCACCGCGTCCTTGTCGCCCTCCGTCTCCACCCGGGCCGAGTTCTGCCGGCCGAAGGCGAACAGCAGCAGTTCGCCGGGCTCCCCGGTGACCGTGACGACCGGGGCGCCGCGGTGCGCCACCGCGGTCTGGCCGTCCGGACGGCGCAGCACCACGCCCACCGGGGACTTGCGGCCCAGCAGCCGGGCGGTGCGTTCCAGCCGGGACCAGAGGAGGTCGGCGAAGACCGGGTCCAGCTCGCGCGGCGACCAGTCCGGCTGGGCCCGGCGCACGTCCTCGGCGTGGACGTAGAACTCGACGGTGTTGGCCGCCTCGTCGATCTGTTTGAGGGCGAACGGCGACATCCGCGGCGGCCCGCTGCGGATCAGCCGGATCAGTTCCTGGTAGGGGCGTTCGGCGAACTCCTTGCGCACACGCTCCGACCGGTCCGCGAGGAAGGGGATGACCAGGCCGGCCGAGGCGTCACTGCGGCGCTCGCGCACCACGATGTGGGCGGCGAGGTCGCGGGTGGTCCAGCCCTCGCAGAGGGTTGGCGCCTCGGGGCCGGCACTCTCCAGCAGGTCGGCGAGGAGCAGACGTTCACGCTGGGCATGAGTCGACATGCCGTCAGCCTACGTCCGTCCACCGCCGGTGGGCAGTAGCTACGTCAGCGGTTCGGTCAGCTTCTCGCCGTCGAGCTTGTTGCTGAGCGTCAGGGAGCAGGAGACGGTGTTCATGCCCTGGACCTGGTAGCCCGTGAGCTTCGGGTACAGCGCGTAGTAGAAGTAACCGGGGTTGTCCTCGAGGTCCTTCAGGCGCTTGGCGGCGTCGGCCTCGCACAGCTTCAGGACCTTCGCCTTGAGCTCGGCCTCGGTGGCGAAGCTGCCCGTGATGGTCTCGTTGGCGATGACCTCGGCGTCGTGCGGGCCGTCGCAGGAGACGGTGGTGACCTCGGTGACGCCGCTGTCCAGGCCCGGGTCGTCGAAGCACTGGCCGGGCCTCAGCACGACGTACTTGCGGAAGGTCTCCGAGGGGTCCGGCTGCGTGGACGCGACGGCCGTGTCGCG
The DNA here is from genome assembly GCF_057707665.1 of Actinacidiphila sp. bgisy167. Taxonomy (NCBI): domain Bacteria; kingdom Bacillati; phylum Actinomycetota; class Actinomycetes; order Kitasatosporales; family Streptomycetaceae; genus Actinacidiphila; species Actinacidiphila sp. bgisy167. The sequence continues at coordinate 17,729 of NZ_JBYIQP010000024.1, forward strand.
GTCGGTGGGAGTCGAGGTGGTGGGGCTGCTGCTGGTGGATCCGGTAGCGCCCTTGTCGTCGTCCCCGCCGCCGAGGGCGACCGCCAGGCCGCCGACGACGACCGCCGCCAGGACGACCGCGCCGATGGCGAGTGCGGCCACCTTGGCGCCGCCACGGCCGCGCGGCGGGGGCGGCGGGGGCGGGTAGCCGTAACCGCCGCCCTGCTGCGGGGGCGGGTAGCCGTGACCGCCGCCCTGCTGCGGGGGCGGGTAGCCGTGACCGCCGCCCTGCTGCGGGGGCGGGTAGCCGTAACCGCCGCCCTGCTGCGGGGGTATCGGGAACTGCTGCTGGTTCTGGTACGGCGGCGACGGCTGCGGCTGGTACTGCGGCTGCGGCTGGTACTGCGGCGGGCCGAAACCCCCCGGAGGCGGCCCAAAACCGCCGCCCTGTCCGGAGCGCGGCTCGTCGGGCGGCGACGTCGGAGGAAAACTCATGGACGAAGCATGCCCCATACGGGTGAGGCCAGTGAGCGCCGGAGCCGAAGTCCCACCGCCGGGAGCGGGCAGAATGGTGCTATGGAATCCCCGCTCGACCCAGCCGTCGCCGCCCGTCTCAAGCGCACCCCCGATGGCCTCGTGCCCGCTGTCGCGCAGCAGTACGACACCGGCGAGGTCCTCATGCTCGGATGGATGGACGACGAGGCGCTGCACCGCACCCTCACCACCGGCCGCTGCACCTACTGGAGCCGCAGCCGCCAGGAGTACTGGGTCAAGGGCGACACCTCCGGTCACGTCCAGCACGTGAAGTCGGTGGCCCTGGACTGCGACGGCGACACGATCCTGGTCAAGGTCGACCAGGTCGGCGCGGCCTGCCACACCGGCGACCGCACCTGCTTCGACGCCGGCGACCTGCCGCTGTCCTGAACGGGCCGCGCCCGGGCATTAGGCTGCGGACCATGACCACGGGCACCGTCACCCCCGACCTCGAGACCTTCCGCAAGCTGGCGCGGGACCGCCGCGTCATCCCGGTCAGCAGGAAGCTGCTGGCCGACGGGGACACCCCGGTCGCTCTGTACCGGAAGCTCGCCGCGGAACGGACCGGCACCTTCCTGCTGGAGTCCGCGGAGAACGGCCGGTCGTGGTCCCGGTACTCCTTCGTCGGCGTCCGCAGCGCCGCCACCTTGACCGAGCGCGACGGCCGGGCCCACTGGACGGGCACACCCCCGGTCGGGGTGCCGGCCGACGGCGACCCGCTGGAGGCGCTGCGGGCCACGATCGAGGCCCTGCACACCCCGCGCGACCTGCACGACGACGCCGGGCTTCCGCCGTTCACCGGGGGCATGGTCGGCTACCTCGGCTACGACGTCGTACGCCGGCTGGAGCGCATCGGCGACCACGCCCGCGACGACCTGGGGCTGCCCGAGCTGACCATGCTGCTCACCTCGGACCTGGCGGTGCTCGACCACTGGGACGGCTCGGTGCTGCTGATCGCCAACGCGATCAACCACAACGACCTGGAGACCGGGGTCGACGAGGCCCACGCCGAGGCCGTGCGGCGCCTCGACGCCATGACCGCCGACCTGGCCCGCCCCGTGGACTCCGCGCCCGCCGAACTGCCGCCCTCCCGGCTGCCGGAGGAGGTCGTCTCGCGCTTCGGCGGCCCCGCGTACCAGGCCGCGGTGGAGACGGCCAAGGAGTACATCCGGGCCGGCGACGCCTTCCAGGTCGTGCCCTCGCAGCGCTTCGAGACGCCCTGCTCGGCGAGCGCGCTCGACGTCTACCGCGTACTGCGGGCGACCAACCCCTCCCCGTACATGTACCTGCTGCGCTTCGACGGCTTCGACGTCGTCGGCTCCAGTCCGGAGGCGCTGGTGAAGGTCGAGGACGGCCGGGCCATGGTGCACCCCATCGCGGGCACCCGGCCGCGAGGCGCGACGCCCCGGGAGGACCAGGCGCTCGCCGACGAACTGCTCGCCGACCCCAAGGAGCGCGCCGAGCACCTGATGCTGGTGGACCTCGGCCGCAACGACCTCGGCAGGGTCTGCGAGCCGGGCAGCGTCGAGGTCGTCGACTTCATGTCGATCGAGCGCTACAGCCACGTCATGCACATCGTCTCCACCGTCACCGGCAGCCTCGGCGCCGGCCGCACGGCCTTCGACGTCCTGACCGCCTGCTTCCCCGCGGGCACCCTGTCGGGCGCGCCCAAGCCCCGCGCGATGCAGATCATCGACGAACTGGAGCCCACCCGGCGCGGCCTGTACGGGGGAGCCGTGGGATACCTGGACTTCGCCGGGGACTCCGACACCGCGATCGCCATCCGCACAGCGGTGCTGCGCGACGGAACCGCCTACGTGCAGGCCGGCGCCGGCGTCGTCGCCGACTCGGACCCCGTCAGCGAGGACACCGAGTGCCGGAACAAGGCCGCCGCGGTGCTCCGCGCCGTCGCCACGGCGAACCGGATGCGCCCGGGGGCGTGACCCGTCCGGACGGACGCCCACGGGCACCGGACGGACGCGGGGCGGGCCCCGCGTGCCGGGGCTGCGCGGCGACGGGGGATAGTGGACGGGTGAGCAGCCCCGTACCCCAGCCCAGCACCCTCGCAGAGCCGGCCGCCGAGTCCACGTCGCGCCGGCGCTCGGCCGGCCGCGGCAGCCTCCTCCTCGCCCTGGCGAGCGGTGTGCTCGGTGCCGCGGTCGTGCTCCTGGCCTCGGGCAAGACCTGGCAGGAAGGCAGCGCCCCGTTCGCCGCCGGCGGAATGCCGGTCGAAGTCTCCGGCCAGCAGGTCACCGGCGTGCCGGGCGCGCTCGCGCTGGTGGGCCTCGCCGCCCTCGTCGCGGTCTTCGCCGTCCGCGGAGCCGCCCGGCTGCTCGTCGGCGGGCTGATCGCGCTGTGCGGGGCCGGGGCCCTGGCGGCGGCACTGCTGTCGCTGGGCGACACCTCGGCCCTGGACGCGGCCGCGGCGACCGCCAGCGGTCTGTCCCGTACCACCGTCACCGGGGCCTCCACCAGTGCCTGGCCGGGCGTCTGCGCGGCCGGCGCCGGGCTCCTGCTGCTCGCCGGCGCCGTCGCCCTGCTCCGCGCGCGGACCTGGCCCGGTATGTCGAACCGGTACGGCCGCGCCACCCCGAACGGCGCCCGCTCCACCCGCCCCACCCGTGCCGCCGCGTCAAGTGCGGGCGAGGGGCGCCCCGAAGACCTGTGGAAGGCGCTCGACCGCGGTGAGGACCCCACCGAGGCACCCTGACGCGCCGGGCCACCCCCGCGCGCGAGGCGTGAGCGCAACGGGGGACAATGTCGGGTGACCCGTGCCGTCGCGCGGGCGGACGAACTGACGACCTTTTCTCGAAGAACGACTTGGGAGCACTCATGGCGGGCAACAGCCACGGACACACCCCTGCCGCCTGGACCGGCGTGACCATCGCCTTCATCGGCTTCTGCGTCGCGGCTGCCTTCGTCGTCCTGGCGGAGCCGATCGGTATGTTCGCGGGCCTGGCGGTGGCGGCGCTGGGCGGTCTGGTCGGTCTCGGCATGCGTGCCGCGGGGCTCGGCCAGCAGCGGCCGGAGAAGCAGCGCGCCTGATCCGTGTGAGGGGCTGTGGAGCCGCTGCCGGTGGGTTCGCCGGTGGCGGCTCGGCGTTTTCCGGCCACCCCGGCTGTTCCGGGCGGGCACGGAGCGGCACAATCACGGGGTGACCGAGACCGCCGCCAGGCCCAAGCCGAGTGCCCTCGCCGCCCCTCTGGGCGTCCTCGGCGGTGTCGCCGCCGCCTTCGCGTACGTCGGCACCTTCGACCCGAACGAGGCCGGGCACTATCCCGTGTGCCCCCTGCTGCACTACACGGGCCTGTACTGCCCGGGCTGCGGCGGGCTGCGCAGCGCCTACGCGGTCGTGCACGGGGACTTCGGCACCGCGTTCGGCCTCAACGCGCTCGCCGTGGCGGGCTATCTGCTCTTCGCCGTGCTGTGGACGGTCTGGTTCACCAGGACGCTGCGCGGGCAGCCGTTCGCCCTCGCTCCGCGGGCCGTCCACTGGTGGGCGATCGTGGGCGTCGTGGCCCTCTTCACCGTCGTCCGCAACCTCCCGTTCGGAGCCGCGCTGGCTCCCTGACCTGCTCCGCGACAGGGTCCGTACGGTCCGCCGGCGGGCGGCGGCACCGCCGGATGCGGGTGCTCCGCCCACCGGCGGTTACCATCGCAGTGCCGGTGGAACATCTCACTGGCTTGATCGTTTCGGTGTGGAAGGGGTCCGGTCGCGTGAGTGTGCTCGACGAGATCATCGACGGAGTCCGCGAGGACCTCGCCGAGCGGCAGGCCCGAACCTCCCTCGAGGAGCTCAAGGAGCGGGCGGCGAAGGCGCGCGACGCGAAGGACGGCGTGGCAGCCCTGCGCGGGGACAGCGTCAAGGTCATCTGCGAGGTCAAGCGGTCCAGCCCCTCCAAAGGCGCCCTCGCGGCCATCGCCGACCCCGCGGGCTTGGCCGCCGACTACGAGGCGGGCGGCGCCGCCGTCATCTCGGTCCTCACCGAGCAGCGCCGCTTCGGCGGCTCGCTTGCCGACCTGGAGGCCGTCCGCGGCAAGGTGGACGTCCCCGTGCTGCGCAAAGACTTCATCGTCACCGCCTACCAGCTCTGGGAGGCCCGCGCCTACGGGGCCGACCTGGCGCTGCTGATCGTCGCGGCCCTGGAGCAGGACGCGCTGGTCTCCCTCATCGAGCGGGCCGAGTCCATCGGGCTCACCCCGCTGGTCGAGGTGCACGACGAGGAGGAGGTCGCGCGGGCCGTCGACGCCGGCGCCCGCGTCATCGGCGTCAACGCTCGCAACCTCAAGACCCTCGAGGTCGACCGCGGCACCTTCGCCCGGGTCGCCCCGGAGATCCCGGACCACATCGTCAAGGTGGCCGAGTCCGGCGTCCGCGGCCCGCACGACCTCATCGCCTACGCCAACGAGGGCGCCGACGCGGTGCTCGTCGGCGAGTCCCTGGTGACCGGCCGCGACCCCAAGGCGGCCGTCGCCGACCTGGTCGCCGCCGGCGCGCACCCCGCGCTGCGCCACGGACGGGGCTGACCGGCGCCATGACGGCTTACGCGCGACTGGCCCGGGGCTGTCGGCCCCGTGGCTGCCGCGCGCCCGCGCGGCGCGTCCTCGGTCGCCGCGTGCGCTACCACATCGGCTGCGAGCCGGGTCAGATCAACGGGCGCCGATGGCGCTGAGGGCGGCGCCCGCCCACTGATCCGGGCGCGGCCGTGCCCACCGGCGTCCCGCCGGTGGCCGTCCGGCCGTGCCCTCCGGTGGCGGACGCGCGCCCATGCCGCCGGCGGCGCCCGCCGTGCCGCCGCGCCGTGACGAGACCACTGGTACGCGAGACCACGGGGGCCCGTGCCCGCGCCCCCGAAGGAGCCGAGAACGTCATGTCCGCAGACTTCTTCATCCCCGACCCCGAGGGCCGGGTTCCCAGCGCCGAGGGCTACTTCGGCCGGTTCGGCGGCAAGTTCATCCCGGAGGCGCTGGTCGCCGCCGTGGACGAGGTCGCCGTGGAGTACGACAAGGCGAAGTCCGATCCCGCCTTCGCCGCGGAGCTGAACGACCTGCTGGTGCACTACACCGGCCGTCCCAGCCCGCTCACGGAGGTGCCGCGGTTCGCGGAGCACGCCGGCGGGGCACGGGTATTCCTCAAGCGGGAGGACCTCAACCACACCGGCTCACACAAGATCAACAACGTGCTGGGCCAGGCGCTGCTCACCAAGCGCATGGGCAAGACCCGGGTCATCGCCGAGACCGGCGCCGGCCAGCACGGCGTGGCCACCGCCACCGCCTGCGCCCTGTTCGGCCTGGAGTGCACCATCTACATGGGCGAGGTCGACACCGAGCGCCAGGCGCTCAACGTGGCCCGCATGCGCATCCTCGGCGCCGAGGTCGTCCCCGTGAAGTCCGGCAGCCGCACCCTGAAGGACGCGATCAACGAGGCGTTCCGCGACTGGGTCGCCAACGTCGACCGCACCCACTACCTGTTCGGCACGGTGGCGGGTCCGCACCCGTTCCCGGCGATGGTGCGCGACTTCCACCGCGTCATCGGCGTCGAGGCGCGCCGCCAGATCCTCGAGCGCGCCGGCAGGCTGCCGGACGTGGTCGCCGCGTGCGTGGGCGGCGGCTCCAACGCGATCGGCCTCTTCCACGCCTTCCTCCCGGACGAGGGCGTGCGCCTGCTGGGACTGGAGGCGGCCGGCCACGGTGTGGAGACCGGCGAGCACGCGGCGACGCTGACCGTCGGGGAGCCCGGCATCCTGCACGGCTCCCGCAGTTACGTCCTGCAGGACGACGAGGGCCAGATCACCGAGCCGTACTCGATCTCGGCCGGGCTGGACTACCCCGGCATCGGGCCAGAACACGCCTATCTGAAGGAGACCGGACGCGCGGAGTACCGCCCGGTCACCGACGACGAGGCGATGCAGGCGCTGCGGCTGCTCTCCCGCACGGAGGGCGTCATCCCGGCCATCGAGAGCGCCCACGCCCTCGCGGGCGCTCTGCACGCCGGCCGGGAACTCGGCGAGAAGGGCCTGGTGCTGGTCAACCTCTCCGGGCGCGGCGACAAGGACATGGACACGGCCGCCCGCTACTTCGGGCTGTACGACGAGGCTGAAGGAGCACAGCGGTGAGCGGGCAGCTCGAGTTGCTGGACCGGACCCTGGCCGGGGCCAGGGCCGAGGGACGCGCCGCCCTGGTGGCCTACCTCCCGGCGGGCTTCCCGACCGTGGAGGGCGGCATCGAGGCGGCGAAGGCCGCCCTGGAGGGCGGCGCCGACGTCGTCGAGATCGGCCTGCCGCACAGCGACCCCGTGCTGGACGGCCCGGTCATCCAGACGGCGGACGACATCGCCCTGCGCGGCGGCGTGCGGATCAAGGACGTACTGCGCACGGTGCGCGAGGCACACGCCGCGACCGGGAAGCCGATCCTGGTCATGACCTACTGGAACCCGGTCGACCGCTACGGCGCCGAGCGCTTCGCGGCCGGGCTCGCGGAGGCCGGAGGCGCGGGCTGCATCCTGCCGGACCTGCCGGTGGAGGAGTCCGAGGCGTGGCGGAAGGCCGCCGAGCAGCACGGCCTCGCCACCGTGTTCGTGGTCGCCCCGAGCAGCCGCGACGAGCGGCTGGCCAAGATCACGGCGGCGGGCACGGGCTTCGTCTACGCGGCCTCGCTCATGGGGGTCACCGGCACCCGCGAGAGCGTCGGCGCCGAGGCGGCCGACCTGGTGCGGCGCACCCGCGCGCAGACCGAACTGCCGGTCTGCGTGGGCCTCGGCGTCTCCAACGCCGCCCAGGCGGCCGAGGTGGCCGGCTTCGCGGACGGGGTGATCGTCGGCTCGGCGTTCGTCAAGCGGCTGCTGGACGCGCCGGACCTGGAGCAGGGCCTCGCCGGCGTACGCGAACTGGCGGCGGACCTCGCCCGGGGCGTCCGCCGGTAGCGCTACCTCACTCTTCCGGGGGAAACATGGGCCGGGGGTACGCGCGAGCGTGCCCCCGGTTCGTTGTCCCTGGGTGTGAGCGAGAAGAACCGTGAAGGAAAGCGCACTGCCCGGGAACGGCTGCAGGAGCAGCGCGCCCACGACCAGCGCCGGCAGAAGCGCAAGAGGACGCTGATCGTCGCGGGCTCCGTCGTGGGCGTCCTGGCGATCGGAGCGGTCATCGGAGTGGTCGTGTCGGGCAGCGACGGCGGCAGCGGTGCGGGAGCCCCGGCCGTCACCCCGGCGGGCGCGACCGGCAAGGACAAGCTGGCCCTTCCCAACGGCGCGAGCGACGCGCCGTCCACCCTGACCGTGTACGAGGACTTCCGCTGCCCGGCCTGCGCGGCCTACGAGAAGGAGCTCCGCGACACCGTCCACGGCCTCCAGGACGACGGGCAGCTCAAGGTCGAATACCACCTCGTCCGGCTCATCGACGGGAACCTGGGCGGCAAGGGCTCGCTCAACGCCGCCAACGCCGCGGCCTGCGCGCAGGACGAGGGCAAGTTCCGCGCCTTCCACGACGTCCTGTACGAGAACCAGCCGGAGGAGACCGACGACCGCTTCGCGGACAAGAACTTCCTGCTGGAACTGGCGGGCAAGGTGCCGGGCCTCAAGAACTCCGCCTTCACCACCTGCGTGAAGGACGGCACGTACGACGACTGGGTGAACGCCAACAACGAGGCCTTCGGAGCCGCCGGCTTCAACTCCACGCCCACCATCCTGCTGGGCGGCACCAACCTCCTCGCCCAGGGGCAGCCCAACCTGACCGCGGACCGGCTCAAGCAGCTGGTCACCGAGGCCAACAAGGGCAAGAAGCCCGGCACCGAGACCCAGGGCGCCACCCCGCCGAGCGCCTCGGACTCGCCGGGATAGGCGAGCGGCCCGGCCGCCGCCGGGGGCCCGCCGTGGCCCCGCGGACCGGCTGAGAGCGCCGCCTGTTATCCAGCCGTTGCCGGGCGGGTCCCCGCCGCAGCCGCCCGGCACGGTAGCGTCGGAGGTGCCATGGAACTCGAACTCGCATTCATTCCCAGCCCGTCGCGTGGGGTCATCCACCTGGGCCCCATCCCTCTGCGCGGCTACGCCTTCTGCATCATCATCGGTGTCTTCGTGGCCGTGTGGCTCGGAGGCAGGCGATGGGCCGCCCGCGGCGGACTGAAGACCACGGTCGCGGACATCGCCGTCTGGGCGGTTCCGTTCGGCCTGGTCGGAGGCCGCCTCTACCACGTGATCACCAGTTACGAGCTCTATTTCGGCGAGGGCAAGGACTGGGTCGGCGCGTTCAAGGTCTGGGAGGGCGGCCTCGGCATCTGGGGCGCCATCGCCCTGGGCGCCCTCGGCGCCTGGATCGCGTGCCGGCGCCGCGGCATCTCGCTGCCCGCGTACGCCGACGCAGTGGCGCCCGGCATCGCTTTCGCCCAGGCCATCGGCCGCTGGGGCAACTGGTTCAACCAGGAGCTCTACGGGCGTCCCACCGATCTGCCCTGGGCGCTGAAGATCGACAGCGTCCACCGGCCGGCCGACAGCCTGGACGTCGCGACCTACCATCCGACCTTCCTGTACGAGTCGCTGTGGTGCGTCGGCGTCGCCCTGCTGGTCATCTGGGCCGACCGGCGCTTCAAGCTGGGCCACGGCCGCGCCTTCGCGCTCTATGTCGCGGCCTACACCGTCGGGCGCTTCTGGATCGAGTACCTGCGCGTCGACGACGCACACCATGTGCTCGGCCTTCGGCTGAACGACTGGACGTCGATCCTGGTCTTCGTCGCCGCCGTGGCCTACATCGTGGTCTCGGCGAAGCTGCGACCGGGGCGTGAGGAGGTCGTCGAGCCCGCGGCCGTCGCTGCGGGCGGGGCCTCCGGGGAGGACGCGGGCCCCGACGAGGCCGACGCCGAGGTGGACGACGCCAAGGTGGCCGACGCCGAGGTGGCCGACGCCAAGGTGGCCGACGCCGAGGTGGACGACGCAGAGAAGGTCGTCGCCAGGGTGGCCGACGCCGAGGTGGACGACGCCGAGGACGCGGGCGGGAAGGACGGCAAGGACGCCGCTCCCGTCCCCGTCGACGCCGAGGCCAAGCCCGCCAAGAACCTCTGACGCCCGCGTGGCGCGTTCCGCGGCCGCCGTCACCGCCTGGTGGCCGCGGCCGCGGCGTTTCCCGCCGACGGCGTTTTCGCAGGTAAGGCAGGCTTTCCTTGCTGGAAACGCAGGAAATTCGAGCGTACGGTCGAGGCGTTCGGGGGAGCGGGGCGGGGAGCGCCGTCCCCGGAAAGGAGCGTCTCGACCATGTCGTCAGCCGTGGAGCACACCGCACTGGGCACCTCCCCTGAGCGGAAGCCGGGGGAGGACGACCAGGCCGCGCCGTACCATGTGGCGCACCACACCCACCGGGACGTGAACGGCTGCTGGCTGAGGCCGGCCGTGTTCGGGGCGATGGACGGTCTGGTGTCGAACCTGGCGCTGATGACCGGCGTCGCCGGCGGCAACATGGCCCCCTCCGCCATCGTGGTCACCGGATTGGCGGGGCTCGCGGCGGGTGCCTTCTCGATGGCCGCGGGCGAGTACACCTCGGTCGCCTCCCAGCGGGAGCTGGTCCAGGCGGAGCTGGCCGTCGAGCGGCTGGAGCTGCGCCGCAACCCCCAGGACGAGCTGCGCGAACTGGCCGCGCTGTACGTCGCCCGGGGCGTCGAGCCGGAGCTGGCCGAAGAGGTGGCCCGGCAGATGTCCCGTGATCCGGAGCAGGCCCTCGAGATCCACGCCCGCGAGGAGCTGGGCGTCGACCCGACCGACCTGCCCTCGCCGCTGGTCGCGGCCGGTTCCTCGTTCCTGTCCTTCGGCATGGGCGCCCTGCTGCCGGTGCTCCCGTACCTGTTCGGTGCGACGGTGGTCTGGCCCGCGGTGCTCGTCGCCCTGGCCGGCCTCTTCCTCTGCGGGGCCGCTGTGGCGCGTGTGACGGCGCGCAGCTGGTGGTTCAGCGGACTGCGGCAGCTCGTCTTGGGCGGAGCCGCCGCCGGGGTTACCTTCGTTCTGGGCGCGTTGTTCGGCACCGCCGTCGGCTGAGCAGCCGGCCGGACGAACAGCCGCCCGTCGCAAGCCACGTGTTAACCGCTCGTTTCAGCGCGACTGATTAAGGGCATCAGTCTGTGGCCGCGGGCAGTGTCGCCTGCGTCTCACGTGAGCGATGCTGGCCCTGAACTGCCTGCTCGTAGCGTTGCTTAGTCCACATGATGGAACTGGCTATCCACTTTTCGGCCATCCGGCCATCATGTAACCTGCACGAAATCGCAGAGGGCCAACGTCGTCCCTAGTGCGCATGTCATATGCCAGATGACGACGACGGGAGAGCCGATGCGTTCCGCGTCCACGCACCCCCAGGCCACCGGCTCCGGTTCCGGACGGTCGCGCATGGACGGGCGTCCCGCCCCCCAGGGGATGTACGACCCCCGCAACGAGCACGACGCCTGCGGCGTCGGCTTCGTGGCCACCCTCACAGGCGAGGCGGACCACGCGCTCGTGAAGCAGGCGCTGACCGTGCTGCGCAACCTGGAGCACCGGGGAGCCACGGGCTCCGAGCCGGACTCCGGCGACGGCGCGGGCATCCTGATGCAGGTCCCGGACGCGTTCCTGAGGGCGGTCGCCGACTTCGACCTGCCCGCCGCCGGCGCGTACGCGGTCGGCACGGCCTTCCTGCCCGTCGAGGACGAGGACCGCCGCAAGGCCGTCGAGTCCATCGAGCGGCTGGCCGTCGAGGAGGGCCTCGCCGTCCTCGGCTGGCGCGAGGTGCCGACATGCCCCGACGATCTCGGCGCCACGGCGCGCTCGACGATGCCGCGCTTCGCCCAGCTCTTCGTCGCGGACGCGGAGGGCACGCGCTCCGGCATCGACCTCGACCGCCCGGCCTTCGTGCTGCGCAAGCGCGCCGAGCGCGAGGCGGACGTCTACTTCCCGTCGCTGTCGGCGCGCACGCTCGTCTACAAGGGCATGCTCACCACCGGACAGCTCGAGCCCTTCTTCCCGGACCTGTCCGACGAGCGCATCGCCACCGCGATCGCCCTGGTGCACTCCCGGTTCTCCACCAACACCTTCCCCAGCTGGCCGCTGGCCCACCCCTACCGCTTCGTCGCCCACAACGGTGAGATCAACACCGTCAAGGGCAACCGCAACTGGATGCGGGCCCGCGAGTCGCAGCTCGCCTCGAAGCTCCTGGGCGGGGACCTGGAGCGGATCTTCCCGGTGTGCACCCCGGACGCCTCCGACACGGCGACCTTCGACGAGGTGCTGGAGCTGCTCCACCTGGGTGGGCGCTCGCTGCCGCACAGCGTGCTGATGATGATCCCCGAGGCGTGGGAGAACCACGACTCCATGGACCCGGCCCGCCGCGCCTTCTACCAGTACCACTCCACGCTGATGGAGCCCTGGGACGGCCCGGCCTGCGTGACCTTCACCGACGGCTCCGTCGTCGGAGCCGTCCTGGACCGCAACGGCCTGCGCCCCGGTCGCTACTGGGTCACCGACGACGGCCTGGTCGTGCTCGCCTCCGAGTCCGGCGTGCTGGACGACGTCGCCCCGGACCGGGTCGTGCGCAAGGGCCGGCTGCAGCCCGGGAAGATGTTCCTGGTCGACACGGCCCGGCACCGGATCATCGAGGACGACGAGATCAAGGCGCAGCTCGCCGCCGAGCACCCCTACGAGGAGTGGCTGGACGCGGGCCTGATCCACCTCAACGACCTGCCCGAGCGCGAGCACATCGTGCACACCCACGCCTCGGTCACCCGCCGCCAGCAGACCTTCGGGTACACCGAGGAGGAGCTGCGGATCATCCTGGCGCCCATGGCCAAGACCGGCGGTGAGCCGCTGGGGTCCATGGGCACCGACTCGCCGATCGCGGCGCTGTCCGAGCGCCCCCGGCTGCTCTTCGACTACTTCACCCAGCTGTTCGCGCAGGTCACCAACCCGCCGCTGGACGCCATCCGCGAGGAGCTGGTCACCTCCCTGATCAGCGCCGTCGGCCCGTCCGGCAACTTGCTGGAGCCCTCGCCGGCCTCCTGCCGCAACATCACCCTGCCGTTCCCGGTGATCGACAACGACGAGCTGGCCAAGCTCATCCACATCAACGCCGACGGCGACCTGCCCGGCCTCAAGGCCGCGACCCTGTCCGGCCTGTACCGGGTCTCCGGCGGCGGCGAGGCGCTGGCCGCGCGGCTCGCCGAGATCTGCGCGGAGGCGGACGACGCCATAGAGGACGGCGCCCGGCTGATCGTGCTCTCCGACCGGCACTCGGACGCCGAGCACGCGCCGATCCCGTCGCTGCTGCTGACCTCCGCCGTCCACCACCACCTCATCCGCACCAAGCAGCGCACCCAGGTGGGCCTGCTGGTCGAGGCCGGCGACGTGCGCGAGGTGCACCACGTCGCGCTGCTCATCGGCTACGGCGCCGCGGCGGTCAACCCCTACCTCGCGATGGAGTCGGTCGAGGACCTGCTGCGCGCGGGCACCTTCATCTCGGGCCTCGAGCCCGAGGTCGCCATCAGGAACCTGATCAAGGCGCTGGGCAAGGGCGTGCTGAAGGTGATGTCCAAGATGGGCATCTCCACCGTCGCCTCCTACCGCGGCGCGCAGGTCTTCGAGGCCATCGGCCTGGACGCCGACTTCGTCGACACCTACTTCCACGGCACCACCACCAAGATCGGCGGCGCCGGGATCGACGTGATCGCCAAGGAGGTCGCGGCCCGGCACGCCAAGGCCTACCCCGCCTCCGGCATCGCCCCGGCGCACCGCCGCCTGGAGATCGGCGGCGAGTACCAGTGGCGCCGCGAGGGCGAGCCGCACCTGTTCGACCCGGAGACGGTCTTCCGGCTGCAGCACGCCACCCGCTCGCGCCGCTACGACATCTTCAAGCAGTACACGGACCGGGTGAACGAGCAGTCCGAGCGTCTGATGACGCTGCGCGGCCTGTTCCGGCTCAAGGACGGCGAGCGCGCCCCGATCCCGGTCGACGAGGTCGAGCCGGTCTCCGAGATCGTCAAGCGCTTCTCCACCGGCGCCATGTCGTACGGCTCCATCTCGCGTGAGGCGCACGAGACGCTGGCCATCGCGATGAACCAGCTGGGTGGCAAGTCCAACACCGGCGAGGGCGGCGAGGACCCGGACCGCCTGTACGACCCAGCGCGCCGCTCCGCGATCAAGCAGGTGGCCTCCGGCCGCTTCGGCGTCACCTCGGAGTACCTGGTCAACGCCGACGACATCCAGATCAAGATGGCCCAGGGCGCCAAGCCCGGCGAGGGCGGCCAGCTGCCCGGCCACAAGGTCTACCCGTGGGTGGCCAGGACCCGGCACAGCACCCCCGGCGTCGGCCTGATCTCGCCGCCGCCGCACCACGACATCTACTCCATCGAGGACCTCGCGCAGCTCATCCACGACCTGAAGAACGCCAACCCGCGGGCCCGCATCCACGTGAAGCTGGTCTCCGAGGTCGGCGTCGGCACGGTCGCGGCGGGCGTCTCCAAGGCGCACGCGGACGTCGTGCTGATCTCCGGCCACGACGGCGGCACCGGCGCCTCCCCGCTGACCTCGCTGAAGCACGCGGGCGGCCCCTGGGAGCTGGGCCTGGCCGAGACCCAGCAGACGCTGCTGCTCAACGGGCTGCGCGACCGCATCGTGGTGCAGACCGACGGCCAGCTGAAGACCGGCCGCGACGTCGTCATCGCCGCCCTGCTGGGAGCCGAGGAGTTCGGCTTTGCGACCGCCCCGCTGGTCGTCTCCGGCTGCGTGATGATGCGGGTGTGCCACCTGGACACCTGTCCGGTCGGCATCGCCACCCAGAACCCGGTGCTGCGCGAGCGCTTCTCCGGCAAGGCCGAGTACGTGGTGAACTTCTTCGAGTTCATCGCCCAGGAGGTCCGCGAGCTCCTCGCCGAGCTGGGCTTCCGCTCGATCGAGGAGGCCGTCGGCCACGCCGAGCTGATCGACGCCACCGCCGCGGTCGACCACTGGAAGGCCCAGGGCCTGGACCTGGCCCCGCTCCTGCACGTGCCCGAGCTGCCCGAGGGCGCGGCCCTGCACCGCACCACCGACCAGGACCACGGCCTGGAGAAGGCGCTCGACAACGAGCTCATCGCGCTCGCCGAGGACGCCCTGGTGGGCGGCGACCCCGTCCGCGCCCAGGTCAAGGTCCGCAACGTCAACCGCACGGTCGGCACCATGCTCGGCCACGAGGTGACCAAGAGGTACGGCGGCGCGGGCCTGCCCGACGACACCATCGACATCACCCTGACCGGCTCGGCCGGCCAGTCCTTCGGCGCTTTCCTTCCCAGGGGCATCACGCTCCGCCTGGAGGGCGATGCCAACGACTACGTCGGCAAGGGCCTGTCCGGCGGCCGGGTGATCATCCGTCCCGACCGGGGCGCCGACCACCTGGCCGAGTACTCGACCATCGCCGGCAACACCATCGCCTACGGCGCCACCGGCGGTGAGCTGTTCCTGCGCGGCACCACCGGCGAGCGCTTCTGCGTCCGCAACTCCGGCGCCACCGTCGTGTCCGAGGGCGTGGGCGACCACGGCTGCGAGTACATGACCGGCGGCCGCGCGGTCGTCCTCGGCCCGACGGGCCGCAACTTCGCGGCCGGCATGTCCGGCGGCATCGCGTACGTCCTCGACCTCGACCCGCGCAACGTCAACACCGGAATGGTGCAGGTCGAGGAACTGGACGCCGACGACATCAAGTGGCTGCACGACGTGGTGCGCCGCCACCAGGAGGAGACCGGCTCCACCGTCGCCGAGCGCCTGCTCGCCGACTGGGGCCGCACCCTCACCCGCTTCGGCAAGGTCATGCCGAGGGACTACAAGGCAGTGCTCGCCGCCAAGTACGCCGCCGAGCAAGCCGGGCTCTCCGAGTCCGAGACCGTCGCGAAGATGATGGAGGCGGCACATGGCTGACCCGAAGGGCTTCCTCACCACGCCCCGCGAGACCGCTCCGACCCGTCCGGTCGAGGAGCGCAAGCAGGACTGGAACGAGGTCTACGTTCCGGGCGGGCTGCTGCCGATCATCACCAAGCAGGCCGGACGCTGCATGGACTGCGGCATCCCCTTCTGCCACAACGGCTGCCCGCTGGGGAACCTGATCCCCGAGTGGAACGACTACGCCTACCGCGAGGACTGGAAGGCCGCCAGCGAGCGCCTGCACGCGACCAACAACTTCCCGGAGTTCACCGGCCGCCTCTGCCCGGCGCCGTGCGAGTCGGCCTGCGTGCTCGGCATCAACCAGCCCGCGGTGACCATCAAGAACGTCGAGGTCACCATCATCGACAAGGCCTGGGACCACGGGGACGTCACCCCGCAGCCCCCGGACCGGCTCTCCGGCAAGACCGTCGCCGTCATCGGCTCCGGGCCCGCGGGCCTGGCCGCCGCCCAGCAGCTGACCCGGGCGGGCCACACGGTCGCGGTGTACGAGCGGGCCGACCGCATCGGCGGTCTGCTGCGCTACGGCATCCCCGAGTTCAAGATGGAGAAGCGGCACATCAACCGCCGCATCGAGCAGATGCGCGCGGAGGGCACCAAGTTCCGCACCGGTGTCGAGATCGGCCGCGACCTGGACGGCGCCACGCTGCGCAAGCGGTACGACGCCGTCGTCATCGCCGCCGGCGCCACCCAGTGGCGCGACCTGCCGGTCGAGGGACGCGACCTCAAGGGCGTCTACCAGGCCATGGAGTACCTGCCGCTGGCCAACAAGGTGCAGGAGGGGGACTACGTCGCCCCGCCGGTCTCCGCCGAGGGCAAGCACGTGGTCGTCATCGGCGGCGGCGACACCGGCGCCGACTGCGTCGGCACCGCGCACCGCCAGGGCGCTCGCTCGGTCACCCAGCTGGAGATCATGCCGCGTCCGTCGGACGACCGCCCGGCGCACCAGCCTTGGCCGACCATGCCGATGACCTACAAGGTCACCTCCGCCCACGAGGAGGGCGGCGAGCGGGTCTACGCCGTCAACACCGTGCGGTTCGAGGGCGACGAGGACGGCAACGTCAAGGCGCTGCACCTGGTCGAGGTCGAGTTCCAGGACGGGAAGTTCGTGCCGCAGGCCGGCACGGAGAAGGTCATCCCGGCCGAACTGGTCACCCTCGCCATGGGGTTCACCGGCACCGACCAGAAGAACGGCCTGGTCGAGCAGCTGGGCCTGGAGCTCGACGCACGCGGCAACATCGCCCGCGACAAGGACTTCGCCACCAACGTGGACGGCGTCTTCGCCGCCGGTGACGCGGGCCGCGGCCAGTCGTTGATCGTGTGGGCCATCGCCGAGGGCCGTTCCGCCGCCCGCGCGGTGGACCACTACCTCACCGGCGCGAGCGTCCTGCCGGCCCCGATCCGCCCGACGGATCGCCCGCTGACGGTCTGACCCCGTCACCTCGCAGACGTCCCGTACAACGGCGTACGGAACGGAACGCGGCGCCCGCCCCCACCCGACCGGGGGCGGGCGCCGCAGTGCGTTCCGCCCGGAACCGTGCTCCCTCCGCCGACCGACGGGGTTCCTGGGCGTGCTCCGCGGCATCGCACCGCCGCGCCCGGATTCGGCCTGGGAGTCGGTCACAAAACGATCACGGTCGCGGTGATGATCTCCCGCAGGCCCGGGCCGCACGTGAAGCTTGATCCCCTCCGGGCGCAGGGCCACGAGGGGCCGGCGAGGCCGACCGGGTCTGCACACCGGTTCGAGCATCGGGGACTGATTCTGCTCACGGAAATCGACAGCAGATGTTCAGCGATGTGGACAGCACCCTGGCGCGCTTCTTGTTCGATAGACGCCAGGCCCGAGTCCCGACTTCTGGCCGAGGCAGCAGCCGACGCCGAGCGGTGGCGCCGGGCGAGCGGGTCAGGACGTCCAGCAGGTGGAGGTGAACCAGGTCTGGACCTCGTCGGCGGACAGCACACCAGTCAGTTCGGCCGTCCCGGGGAGCATCGGGAAGAACCGGTCGGCGTTCCAACTGCGCGGATACATCGGCTCGTCCAGCACGAGTAGGCGGCGTCCCTCCACAACGGGGATGTCGTCGGGTAGTCCCTCGTTCCAGATCCGCTCTCCGTCCGGGGCGAGGAGTTCAAAGGCCCCGGTCGCGACGGTCCCGGTGCGCCCCTGGGCGGGCTCGGGGTCCGTGGCCAGGCGGACGCTCTCTGCCGACGGTGCGGTGCCGGGTACGTGACCGCCGCCGACGAGCACGTGGGCGAGCAGCGTGTGCAACTGGAAGTTGTCCCCGATGCCGCTGATGCGCACTTCGAACCCGGTTCCGGTGGGCCGGTGCAGCACCACCAGGGGCTCGTCGTCCAGGATCGCCAGCGCGTAGGCCAGGCACTTGAGGTCGTGCCGCTCCAGGGCCGCCAGGTTGCGACAGGCGGGGAGGAGCGTGGATGCGTGCCGACGGCGCACCTCGGTGCTGCGGCACAGCACGGCCAGCGCGGGGGGTTGCCACTGCTCGACCGAGCACCAGGCCAGCGCCAACCGCAACGCCTCGTGCGCCTCACCACCCAGCCGGGCCATCAGCGCGTCGTCGATGATCTTCTCGTCGGCCTCTGGCAGTTCGTCCCCGGCACCGCCGGCGGCGGCCCAGCGGCGGGCGAACTCCAGGGCATCGAGCAGGTCCCGATGGGTGCCATCGAGGACCGGCTCCGCACAGGCCACCGGATCGGCACCCCGTTCCACGCAGAAGCCGGCCATCGTCGCCAGCGTCGGGCGCGGACCGGTGGGCGGAAAGGCGGGGAGTAGCGCGGCCAACCGGGGTCCCACCGCCACGCATTCAGTGTCCGTCGCCGACTGCAGACCACTCGCTGCCGCGTTGAACGCACGTTCGGTGCGGCCACCGTCGCGAGCGGCCACTGCCTGCTCCAGCTCTGAGATGACGGCGGCCAGGTCTGCGGCGTTCTGCTTCCTTCTGAAGATCACCGGCACACCTTAGGCGCGAGGCCTGATAGGTGTCATCAGGCCAACGGCGTTCGAAGATTCCGGACCGCTCCGTGCTATCGAAACTGGTGAACATGTGCTGCCGGTTCTCGTGGACAAAGTCCCCGTGCCGATGGTGGCGGCACCGGACTCCTCGCGGCTGTGCTGGTCAGTGCGGAGATCGGCCGCTGGCGTCGCGCCCGCGTGGTGCGGATCGGCGCCGCAGCAGTGGCATCCCTGATCGTCGTGGGCGTCTGCACGGTCTCGGCCGTGCCGCCCGGGACTGACTGGAAAGGCGACCCGCTGCTGCGAGCCCGTACGGACCCGCCCGGGACGGTGAAGGCGGGAAGGGGGGAACCGCGCCGCTGGTGGCGCACCTGAACGTGACAATTCAGGCGGAACGCTGACATTGTGTCGTCATGACGGCTCTCGCACCCGGCGCACCCGAGGACACGACGGACTTCGCCGATGCCGACCGGGGATTCC
Source organism: Actinacidiphila sp. bgisy167 (assembly GCF_057707665.1). NCBI lineage: Bacteria > Bacillati > Actinomycetota > Actinomycetes > Kitasatosporales > Streptomycetaceae > Actinacidiphila > Actinacidiphila sp. bgisy167. The sequence continues at coordinate 36,598 of NZ_JBYIQP010000024.1, forward strand.
TCGGCGCCCTCACCCCCGGCCGTGTCACCGACAGCGACGGCCGGGTCGTCTGGGACGGTGACGCCTACTCCTTCCTCCAGGGCCCGTGCCCCGACACGGCGCACCCCGGCCTGTGGCGGCAGAGCCGGCTCGCCTCCAAGCAGGGTCTGTTCGAGGTCGTCGAGGGCGTCTACCAGGTGCGCGGCCTGGACCTGTCGAACATGACCCTGGTCGAGGGCGACCGCGGCGTCATCGTCATCGACCCCCTGCGCTCCGCCGAGTGCGCCGCCGCCGCCCTCGCCCTCTACCGCGAGCACCGGGGGGACCGGCCGGTCACCGCCCTCATCTACAGCCACTCGCACGTCGACCACTTCGGCGGCGCCCGCGGCGTCCTGCCCTACGGGCACGACCCGGTGCCCGTCCTCGCCCCGGCCGGCTTCCTGGAGCACGCCGCCGGCGAGAGCGTCGACGCCGGGGTCGCGATGACCCGCCGCGCCGTGTACATGTACGGCTCCGAACTGCCCAAGGGCCCCGCCGGGCAGATCGGCTGCGGCCTCGGCCAGACCGCCTCCACCGGCACCGTCACCCTGATCCCGCCGACCGTGCACGTCACCCGCACCGGCCAGGACGAGACGATCGACGGCGTCCGGATGATCTTCCAGCTCACCCCGGGGGCCGAGGCGCCCGCCGAGATGAACTTCCACCTCCCCGCCAAGCGGGTGCTGTGCATGGCGGAGAACGCCACCCACACCATGCACAACGTCCTGACCCTGCGCGGCGCGCAGGTACGCGACGCCCGGCTGTGGGCGCACTACCTCAACGAGGCCCTCGTCCTCTTCGGCAACGCCTCCGACGTCGTCATCGCCTCCCACCACTGGCCGACCTGGGGGCGCGAGGGCATCCACCGACTCCTGTCGTGCCAGCGCGACCTGTACGCCTACCTCCACGACCAGACCCTGCGGCTGATCAACCGCGGCCTCACCGGCACCGAGATCGCCGAGGAGCTGACCCTGCCCCCCGCCCTGGAACGGCTGAGCTCCAACCGCGGGTACTACGGCTCCCTCAGCCACAATGTGAAGGCCGTCTACCAGCGCTACATGGGCTGGTTCGACGGCAACCCGGCCCACCTGTGGCAGCACCCCCCGGTGGCGGAGGCCCGCCGCTACGTGGACTGCCTCGGCGGCACCGACGCCACCGTCGCCAAGGCCAGACAGTACGCCGAGTCGGGCGACCCGCGGTTCGCCGTCACCCTGCTGAACCACGCCGTCTTCGCCGACCCCGGGCACGCCTCCGCGGCGGAGGAACTGGCCCTGCTCTACGAGCGCCTGGGACACGGCTGCGAGAACGGCCCCTGGCGCAACTTCTACCTGATGGGCGCCCAGGAACTGCGGCAGGGCGTCACCCGGACCGCCGTTCTCATCGCCAACCCGGACGTGATGGCCGCCCTCAGCGTCGACCAGCTCATCGACGCCCTCGCCATCCGTGTCAACGGCCCCAAGGCGTGGGACGTCCACCTCACCATCGACTGGCGGCTCATCGACGAGCACCGCACCTGGCACCTGACCCTCTCCAACGGCGCCCTCACCTACTTCTCCACCCAGGACGGGCGCCCCGCCGTCCGGCACGCCGACCTGACGCTCACCCTCACCCGGCCCGAGCTGCACCGGCTCCTCGCGGGGGGCCGTCTCGAGGGCGTCGAGCACGAGGGGGACCTGAAGGTCGTCGCGACCCTCGTCGGGCTGCTGGACACCGCCGACCAGAATTTCCCGATCGTCACACCGTGACGATCGGTGAACGGGCCGCACAAGAAGGTGCGGTGCTCCGTTCGGAGTGATCCGTGCGCGGCCGGCTCCTTCCCCCGGCGCGTGCCCCTAGGGTGACCGCCATGGTGGAACACCGCACGGTCGAAGCGAACGGAATCCGGCTGCATGTCGCGGAGGAGGGCGAGGGCCCGCTCGTGCTGCTGCTGCACGGCTTCCCCGAGTGCTGGTACTCCTGGCGCCACCAGTTCGCGCCGCTCGCCGCCGCGGGCTACCGGGTGGTCGCCCCCGACCAGCGCGGCTACGGCCGCAGCGAACGGCCCGCGGCCGTCGACGCGTACACCATCCTCGACCTCGTCGGCGACGTCATCGGCCTCGTGCACGCGCTCGGCGAGAGCCAGGCCGTCGTCGTCGGGCACGACTGGGGCGCCCCCGTCGCCTGGCACACCGCGCTGCTGCGGCCCGACGTCGTCCGCGCCGTCGCCGGCCTCAGCGTCCCGCCGACCCCGCGCAGCGGCGACGCGCCTCCGCTGCGGTCCATGCGGGAGCTGTACGACGGCCGCTTCTACTGGAACTACTTCGAGCGGCCCGGGGTCGCCGACGCCGAGTTCGCCGCCGACCCGCGCCGCACCTTCCGCCACGTCCTCTACGGCGCCTCCGGCGACAACCCCGCCAACGACCCGGTCCCGGCGCAGCCCCTCGTCCCGCCCGGCGGCGGCTTCCTCGACATGGGCGAGGACCCCGGCGAGCTCCCCGGGTGGCTCACCGAGGAGGACCTGGACGCCTACACCGCCGAGTACGCCGAGGCGGGCTTCACCGGAGGGCTCAACTGGTACCGCAACCTCGACCTCAACTGGCGGCTGACCGCCCCCTGGGCCGGTGCCGCCCTGCGGGTGCCGGCGCTCTACGTCACCGGCGACCGCGACCTCGTCTACGGATTCCCGGGGATGTCCGAGCTGATCCCGGCGTTGCGGAAGCTCCACCCCACGCTGCGCGAACCGGTGGTGCTGCCCGGGTGCGGCCACTGGACCCAGCAGGAGCGCCCGGCGGAGGTCGACGCCGCGCTGCTGGACTTCCTGCGGGAGGCGGCGCCGGCCACGGGCTGACGAGCCATCCACGGGCCGACCACGGGCTGATCACGAGCCCGGCGCGCGGGGCGGAGGCGTGCGGAGCAGGGGTCCGGGGGCCCGCGCAGGTGTGCCGGATCAGGTGTCGCACTCCAGCACCGTGCGGCACAGCCCGCACCGCGCCCTCAGCCGTCCCCGCACCGGGACCCGGATCCGCTGCCGGCACGTGGGGCAGGGGAAGGAGACCCGCTGGGGCTCACCGCCCTCGAAGGCGTATCCGGCCGCCGGATACGCGCCGCCGCGCCGCCGGTCGTGGGCGTACCGGCGGTGCTCCGCCCAGCCGCAGCCGGCCATCGGCGGATGACGAAGGTCGGCTGCGGCGACGCGCAGGCCGGCCCGGTAGGCCTCCCGGGCCCACGGGCTGGTGAGCCACGGCTCGATGTCGTCGCCGAAGGCCTGTGCCCGCTTGGCCAGGACGTAGCCGAACTCCTCTGGTGTGAGATAGCCCAGTTTGGAGGCGGTAGTGGTCAGCCGCTCCCCGCGCAGCGCCGGCTGTTCGCGGTAGGAGTCCAGCAGCAGCCAGCCCGCGCCCAGGTAGGTCGTGGCGGTGTCCGTCAGGATCTCGTTCTCCCGCGCCCCGGGGCACTCCAGGCCGAGCCGGTGCAGATAGACGTGCATGACCTCGTGCGCCAGCACCGCGCCCACGTCGCGCCGGTCCTCCCGGAAGCGGGCGTGCAACTCCACGAAGTATTCCGGCCCCGCGGCCAGTTCAACACTGCCCGCGTGCACCATCTCGCGGAAGCTGACCACCATGCGGGCCTGCGGCAACCGGAAGTGCTCCACGATGGCCCGGGCCACCCGCTGGGCTCCCAGGTGCAGGTCCTCGTCCGCGGGGAACGCCACCGCCTCCGGGCGGACGCTCGCCGGGAAGCGGCTCACCGTGTCGTACGACAGCCGCCGGTAGAGCGCGGTCAGGGCGCCCCGCACCTGCTCCAGGTGCGGGAAGCCGTGCTCGACCGGAAGGGACGACGGCTCGGTCACGGCGCCTCCCCGAGCGCAGATGACGCGTACGACCCTTCGAGCCTACGCGTCGACCCAGGCCGTTGTCGCCGTGCGCTCCGGCCCCGTGCCGCTCGCCGCACCGGCCACCGGCACGCCCAGCGCGGCCAGCCGCTCGGCGGCGGTCGGCGCATTGCCGCCCTCCGCCTGGTAGACGCTGAGCAGCAGCCGCCCGCCCGGCTCCACCAATTCCGCCAGCAGCCTGCCGACCAGGTCGCCCAGCCGGTGCCCGGGCACGCAGTCGGCGAGGGCGTGCACGAAGGTGAACCGGCTGCCGTCCGCAGGCCGCCAGTCCAGCGCGTTGCCCACCGATACCCGGTCCGCCCACCGGGGTAGCCGGCACCGCGCCACCTCCACCAGCCGCGGTGCGAAGTCCACACCGTAGGGCTCGACCACCCGTCCCCGCTCGGCCGCCCACCGCCGAACCGACTCCATCAGCAACCCGTTGGCGCAGCCCACGTCCAGGAAGGTGCCGTCCTTGTGCAGCGCGTCGACCACCATCGAGCGCCGCGCCCGCCACTGGCCCGGCCCCCCGCCGAAGCCCGATCCGCCCTCGGGCGTGGTCGCGCGCAGGTAGGCGGGCTCCAGCAGGCGCAGGGTGCCGGCGAAGTACGAGGAGTCGTCCTGCTCCCGGAAGGAGCGTGCCGCGTCCCGCACGGCACGCCGCTCCGGGCCGTGGGGGAGCAGACCCGCGATCGTCTCGGCGTCGGCCACGACCAGGTCGGCGTCGGCGGCGTGCGGCCGCCGGCCCCGGTAGCGGTCGCCGTCCAACCAGGCGAAGAGCCGCTGACGCTCCGCGTCCCAGGCGAAGGGGTGCACACGCTGCCGGTAGTAGCCGGCGGTCTCGAGCGGGACCCGGGCGGCGGTGTCGAGGCCCCAGTCCTCACCCGGCAGCACCTCGCCGGACGGCAGGCGTACCACCCCGTCCCGGCCGCGCACCGCGCCGACCCCGCCGCCCGGCAGGAACGGCACGAAAGTGACGTGGCGCACCGACGCGGGGTCCGGGTCCCGCTCAAGCAACTCGTACGCCGTCCGCCCCGCGTCCATGCCGGCCCCCTTCGGTCGTGATCGATCGCGCAGGCCCGATCCGGACGGCTCGCGACGCCGTCGCTTCGGGCGCCGGCATGCGACCCACCGTACAAGTGGCCACCGACAACGGGCTGCGGCCTTCCTCCGGGGCCGGCCGATCCTCCCCCCGACCGGCGGCCCCGCGAGAGGGCCGCGAGAGGGCCGCGCGGGAGCCGGCGCGGACCCCGCCGGCCGCCGCTCATCCCGCGACGGCCGGCTCCGCACTCTGCCCGTAGCAGAGGCAGAACGGGTGCCCGGCCGGGTCGGCGAAGACCCGGAAGCCGCTGCGCTTGCCGCCGCTGTCGTGCAGGAAGGTGGCGCCGAGGGCCAGGACCTCCTCGTGGGCCCGCTCCACATCGGCGCGGGTGGGGACCTCGAAGTCCAGGTGGACCTGCTGGGGGTGCTCCGGGTCGGGCCAGCGCGGCGGCCGGTGGACGGGCACCTGCTGGAAGGCGATCCGGGTCCCGTCCGGGGTCCGCAAATCCACCCACGAGGGGTCAGCGGTGTCCAGGTCCCCGCCGAGGATGCCGTGGTAGAAGGCGCCCAGTGTGGACGGGTCAAGGCAGTCGATCACAGTGCACTGCAGGGTGGCGATCATCCGCCGAGCCTGCCCGGTCTCCCCCTCCGGCGGCAAGGACCGGCTCCGGAACCCCTCCTTCCGGTCGACACCAAGCCGCTCTGGCGCAGGGGACCGGCATATCGGACAGCGGTAGCCCCGCACTGGCAACGCCAACTCCGGCACCCCGGCTTCGTACGGCGGGGACACGCGACCGGCGTCGCCGTCCGCCGCTCGACGCGCGCGGGGCGTCCGCGCCCCCCACGCGAGACACCCTGGCCCGTTCGACTCCGCCGGCGGCGCCCACGGACCCACCCCGGCCCGGCTGCGCGCCATCCCCAGCCGCCTGCTCGCGGGGCTGCGGTCGTCGATGCGGAGCCCCCCGTACGCCGGGGGAGGGAGATGAGGCAGCATGAGCGCATGCCTGCTCTCACCCGTGCCGAGGCCGAGATCCGCGCACGCCGGATCTCCGTACAGCACTACACCGTCGACCTGGACCTCACCCGTGGCGACGAGGTGTTCGGATCGACCACCGTCATCCGCTTCACCGCCCTGACCGACGGCGACACCTTCGTCGAGCTGAAGCCCGCCGCTCTGCACAGCGCCGTCCTGGACGGGCGGCCGCTCGACGTCGCCGCCCTGGACGACAACCGGCTGCCGCTTCGCGGTCTGCCGGCCGGGCCGCACGAGCTGCGGGTCGAGGCCGACATGCGGTACTCCCGCACCGGTGAGGGCATGCACCGCTTCACCGACCCCGCCGACGGCGAGACGTATCTGTACACCCAGCTCTTCCTTGACGACGTGCAGCGCGTCATCGCCGCCTTCGACCAGCCCGACCTCAAGGCCGTCTTCGAGGTCACCGTGACCGCGCCCCCGGCATGGACCGTCCTCGGCAACGGCGTCGCCGAGCGCACCGGGGAGGCCGAAGGCCGCTGGCGCGTGGCGCCGACCCCCCCGATCAGCACCTACCTGCTCGCCGTCGCCGCCGGTCCCTGGCACTCGGTGCGCACGGAGCACGCGGGCCTGCCCTTCGGGCTGCACTGCCGCCGCTCCCTCGCCCCGCACCTGGACGCCGACGCCGAGGAGCTCCTCGACATCACCCGGCGCTGCTACGACCGCTACCACGAGCTGTTCGAGGAGCCGTACCCCTTCGACTCCTACGACCAGGCTTTTGTGCCCGAGTTCAACGCGGGCGCGATGGAGAACCCCGGTCTGGTCACCTTCCGCGACGAGATGGTCTTCCGCTCCGCCGTCACCGACACCGAGCGGCAGAGCCGCGGCATGGTCGTCGCCCACGAGATGGCCCACATGTGGTTCGGCGACCTCGTCACCCTGCGCTGGTGGGACGACATCTGGCTCAACGAGTCCTTCGCCGAGTACATGGGCTACCAGGTGCTCTCCGAGGCCACCCGCTTCAGCGGCGCGTGGACCGACTTCGCCGTCGCGCGCAAGGGCTGGGGCTACGACGCCGACCAGCGTCCCTCCACCCACCCCGTCGCCCCCGCCCCGGAGGCCGTCCCCGACACCGCGTCGGCGCTGCTCAACTTCGACGGCATCTCCTACGCCAAGGGCGCCTCCGCGCTGCGTCAGCTGGTCACCTGGCTCGGCCGCAAGGAGTTCCTCGCCGGCATCAACGACCACTTCGCGCGGCACCGCTTCGGCAACGCGGCCCTTTCCGACTTCATCGACTCCCTCGCCCGCAACACCGACCGGGACGTCCACGCCTGGGCCGACCGCTGGCTGCGCACGACCGGCGTCGACAGGCTCACCCCGGTCCCCGTGGACGGTGAAGGCGACGATGACGGAGGCTGGCGGCTCGACGTGACGCGTGAGGGCAGCCGCCCGCACCGCATCGCCGTCGCCGCGTACGACCGGGCCGGCGCCGACCCGGCGCGACTGGTGCTGCGCGAACGCTTCGAGACCGACGTCCCCGCGGACGGCGGGACGCCGGAGGTACGTCCCGGCCGCCGCCCTGACCTGGTGCTCCTCAACGACCAGGACCTGACCTACGCCAAGATCCGCTTCGACGCGCGGTCCTGGGAGACCCTGACCGCCGCGCTGAGCGGGCTGCCGGACCCGCTCAGCCGCGCCCTGGTGTGGAACGCCGCCCGCGACCTCGTCCGCGACGGCGAACTCCCGCCCGCGGCCTACCTCGACCTCGCCCGGGCCCACCTGGCGGACGAGACCGACATCGCCGTCGTCCGGGGCGTGCTCACCTTCGCCCGCGGGCAGCTCGCCGACCGGTACCTCCCGGCCGCCGAACGTCCCGGCGCGCTCGCCACCTTGGAGGCGCTCGCCCGCGACCTGCTCACCCGCGAGGACCCCGGACTGCGGCTGACCGCGGCCCGCCAGCTCATCGGCTCCACCGCCGACACCGGCTCGCTGCGCGGCTGGCTCACCGAGGGCACCCTGCCCGGCGGACCCGTGCTCGACCCCGAGCTGCGCTGGCAGATCCTCACCCGGCTCAGCGTGCTGGGCGCGGCATCGGCCGAGGACATCGCCGCCGAACTGGACGCCGACCCCAGCGCCACCGGCCAGGAGGCAGCCGCCCGCTGCCGGGCCGCGCTGCCCGACCCGCAGGCGAAGCGGGACGCGTGGGCCCTGATGTTCGACGGCGACACCCTGTCCAACTACCTCTTCAACGCCACCGCCCAGGGCTTCTGGCAGCCCGAACAGCTCGACCTCGTCCGGGAGTACGTACCCCGCTACTTCCCCGCCGCGGTGGCGGTCGCGGCCCGCCGCGGCCCGGCTCTGGGCGAAGCCGCCGGCCGCCATGCCTTCCCCGCCGCGGTCGTCGAGCCCCAGGTGCTCGACCTCGGCGAGGAATGCCTGCGCACCGGCGCATCCGAGCCCGCCCCCACCCCCGCCCTGCGCCGCAGCCTCGCCGACCAGCTCGACGACCTGCGCCGCGCCCTGCACGTCCGGACCGCCTGACCGGGCGGTCCCCGAAGGCCCGTGCCGGCACGGCCGGTTGCTCCGTCGGCTCGTCGTCGGCGGGGCACGCCGGACGCGGGGCCGCGGCCGGTGCGCCGGGTGCGGCGGGTGCGTTGCACCTCGCCGGCGCGGGCCTGGCCCGGGGCCGTCTCGGGAGCACCGCCGAGTACGCCAGTGCGTCGCATGCTCAAGGACGTGCCCGGGCACGAGCGCCCGGCGCGGCGGCGGGCAGCCCTGTCCACGCGGCGCCGGAGTCCAGCGTCATGCCGCGCCGCTGTTCCCGCGCTCAGCGGTCGGGCTCCCTCCCTGTCAGGGCCCGCAGCCGCGCGGACTTGCCGTGGTCTGCGTGCCCGGCGGTGGCGGCGACGTGCATGGCAAGCCTCCGTCCCCGGCAGGACGCCGGCCCGACGCACGGCGACCGCCGTCTCCTCGTCTGCTTCTTCGGCACGGCCCGCAGATACAGCAGCCGCCGGCCGTCATCCACCGGGCCGGCACCGCCGGCTCGGCCCCCCGCAGCAGGACCGCGAGACCCGCGCGCAGCGACACGGAACGGCGCTCGGCAGGGTGACGGCCGGCGCCCGAGCACGAGCGAGAGGGCGTGCGCCAGGCGTGTGGGGCACCGCGTGGGCGGCGCTGCGGCGTGAGGGCTGTTCGCGGGTGCGCCGGGGCGGCGACCCGATCGGGGTGCGGGGGCAACACCCGAGGTGGGGGAGCGTCGTTACGCAGGTCGCCCAGCGCGCACGCGCCGGTGATCCGCAACAACGGAGGGCGCCGACTCCATGCCACCCCATCTCGCCGGTGGAAGTGAAGGGCCGGACCGGCTGCGCCCGTTGGTCGAGGTCGTACTCGACGCACTCGCGGCAGGAGCGGCCGCCCGCAAGGGGCCGCTTCCCGCCGGTGGCCCCGGCGCGGTGGCACGGCGGGTCGGCCATGTGCTGGGGAAGGTCCTGCCGGAGGACGGGAGCGGGGCGGCGGAGGCGCTGTGCGCGCTGGTCTCGGTCGTCGCCGAGGGCGCGGCCGACCCGGCGGACCCTTTGTGCGCCGCCCATCTGCACTGCCCGCCCCTGGGCGAGGCCGTGGCGGCCGACCTTGCCGCGAGCGCGCTCAACCCGTCGATGGACTCGTGGGACCAGGCCCCGGCGGCGACCGCGCTGGAGACGGAGGTCACCCGCGCCCTGGCCCGTCTCGTCCACCCCGATGCGGTGGCGCCGGACGCGCTCGTCACGACCGGCGGCACCGAGTCCAACCAGATCGCGCTCCTGCTGGCCCGGGAGGGCGCCCCGGACGTACGGGTCGTCGCCGGGGCCAACGCGCACCACAGCGTGCCGCGTGCCGCCTGGCTGCTCGGAATGCGGCCCCCCGTCCTCGTGGACACCCCCCGCGGCCTGCTCGACCCCGAGCGCGTGCGGGCCGTTCTCGCCGCGGACGACCGCCCGGCCCTGCTCGTCGCCACCGCGGGGACCACGGACACCGGTGACATCGACCCCCTGCCCGAACTCGCCCGCACCGCCCGCGAGCACGGCGCGCGCCTGCACATCGACGCCGCGTACGGCGGGCCGCTGCTGTTCAGCGACCGGGAGGCGCCGCGGCTCGCCGGTCTGCGGGAGGCCGACACCGTCACCCTCGACCTGCACAAGCTGGGCTGGCAGCCCGTGGCGGCCGGGGTGCTCGCGGTGCGGGAGGCCGCGCTGCTGCACCCGCTGGAGCACCGCGCCGACTACCTGAACGCCGCCGACGACACCGAGGCCGGTCTCCCCGACCTGCTCGGCCGCTCGCTGCGCACCTCCCGCCGCCCCGACGTGCTCAAGATCGCCGTCACGCTGCGCGCCCTGGGACGCCGCGGCCTGGGCGGGCTCGTGGAGGCGGTCTGCGACCGGGCACGGCAGCTCGCGGAGCTCGTCAAACGACATCCCGCACTGACCCTGCGGGCCCGCCCGGCCATCAGCACCGTGCTGTTCCGCCCCATCGGCGCCGGCGACGAGGAGGTCGCCGTCCTCCGCCGCCGGCTCATGCTCGACGGCCGCGCCGTCCTCGGCCGGGCCCGCGCCGACGGACGGCTCTGGCTCAAGGTCACCCTGCTCAATCCGGCGACCACACAAGAGGACCTCCAGGCCCTGCTCACGCTCGTCTGCACGACCCACCAGGAAGGCAGCACCCCCCGATGAACACGATCGACGACCACGACTCCCACCAGGACCAGCCCTTCGACCTGCTCGGCATCGGCATCGGCCCGTGCAATCTGTCCCTGGCCGCCCTCGCCGACGGTGTCCCGTATCTCAGCGCGGCCTTCTACGAGCAGGAGTGCTCCTTCCGCTGGCACCCGGGGCTGATGCTCGACGACGCCACCCTCCAAGTGCCGTTCCTCGCCGACCTGGTGAGCCTCGTCGACCCCACGAGCCGGTGGAGCTACCTGAACTACCTCAGGACCCGCGAGCGGCTCTTCCCGTTCTACTTCGCCGAACGCTTCCACACACACCGCGCCGAATACGACGCCTACTGCCGATGGGTCGCCGAGTCGCTGCCCAGCACCTGCTTCGGCCACCAGGTCGACACCGTCCGCTGGAACGCCCGGCGCGCCGTCTTCGAGGTGGACCACACGCGGCTGGATTCCGACGGCCAGGCCGAGGCCCTCGGACGTACGTACGCCCGCAACCTCGTCCTCGGCGTCGGAAGCGCGCCCTATGTGCCGGAACCGCTGCGGCCGCTCGCCGAGGCGCCCGCCGTCCCCGTCGTGCACTCGGCCCACTACCTGGAGCACCGCGACCGGCTGCTGGCCGCCGAGCACGTCACCGTCGTCGGCTCCGGGCAGTCCGGCGCAGAGGTCTTCCTCGACCTGCTGCGCGCCCGGCCCGTCGGGCGCGAACGGCTGACGTGGATCGCCCGCAGCCCCGCGTTCGCCCCGATGGAGTACAGCAAGCTCGGCCTCGAGCAGTTCACCCCCGACTACACGCGCTACTTCCACGGGCTGTCCGAGCCGGTTCGCGACAACCTCCTGCCCCGCCAGTGGCAGCTGCACCGGGCCATCGACCACGGCACGATCGGCGCCGTCCACGACGAGCTGTACCGCCGCACCGTGGGCGGCGGCTGGCCGGACGCCGTCCTCACCCCCGGCGTGACGGTCCGCACGGCCGGCCGCAGGGGCATGGGCGCCGTCGAACTCCATCTGGAGCACGAGCAGCAGGGCGCCCGCAGCAGCCTCATCACCAACGCGGTCGTCCTCGCCACCGGCTACCGCGAGCGCTCCCTCGACGCGCTGCTCGCCCCGATCGACGGGTACATCGCCCGCGACGCGTCCGGCCGTCCCGTCATCGACGAGTGCCATCGGCTCGAGCTGGACCCGGTCGTCGCCGGCACCGGCGCGGCCGTCCACGTGCAGAACGCCGAGCGCCACACCCATGGTGTCGGGGCCCCGGATCTGGGGCTCGCGGCCTGGCGCTCGGCGGTCGTGCTCAACGCCGTGACCGGCAAGGAGCCCTATCCGCTGCCCTCCCGCACGGCCTTCACGACCTTCGGGCTCAGCGCGGCCACCAATCCGGTCAGCCCCTGGACCGCGACCGCTCCTTCCGCAAGGCCCGCAGGTATTCGCGGTTCATAGCCGCGATCGACGGCAGCGGGATGCCCTTGGGGCAGGCCGTCGCGCACTCCCCGGTGTTGGTGCAGCCGCCGAAGCCCTCGTCGTCCACGGCCGCGACCATGTCCAGCACCCGGGTCTCGCGTTCGGGCTGCCCCTGGGGCAGCACATTGAGGTGGTTGACCTTGGCCGAGGTGAACAGCATCGCCGAGCCGTTGGGGCAGGCCGCCACGCACGCGCCGCAGCCGATGCACTCCGCGTGCTCGAAGGCGACGTCGGCGGCCTCCTTCGGGACGGGCGTGGCGTGCGCCTCCGGCGCGCTGCCCGTCGGCACGCTGATGTAGCCGCCGGCCTGGATCACCCGGTCGAAGGCCGACCGGTCGACGACCAGGTCCTTGACGACCGGGAAGGCGGCGGCCCGCCACGGTTCGACGTCGATGGTGTCGCCGTCCTGGAAGTGCCGCATGTGCAGCTGGCAGGTGGTGGTCCGCTCCGGGCCGTGCGCCTGCCCGTTGATGACCATGCCGCAGGCGCCGCAGATGCCCTCGCGGCAGTCGTGGTCGAAGGCGACGGGCTCGTCGCCCGCGAGGATCAGCTCCTCGTTGAGGACGTCGAGCATCTCGAGGAACGACATGTCGGGACTGATGTCCTCGACGCGGTAGGTCACCATGGCGCCGTCGTCCTCGGCGGACGGCTGGCGCCAGATGCGCAGGGTGAGGTTCACGCGTAGCTCCGCTGGGTGGGGTGTACGTACTCGAAGTCGAGGGCCTCCTTGTGGAGCACCGGGGCCTCGCCCGCGCCGGTGAACTCCCAGGCCGCCGCATAGGAGAAGGCCTCGTCGTCGCGGAGCGCCTCGCCGTCCGGGGTCTGGCTCTCCTCGCGGAAGTGGCCGCCGCAGGACTCGGTGCGGTGCAGGGCGTCCAGGCACATCAGCTCGGCGAGTTCGAGGAAGTCCGCGACCCGGTTGGCCTTCTCCAGCGCCTGGTTGAGCGCCTCGCCGCTGCCCGGCACCTTCACCCGGCGCCAGAACTCCTCGCGCAGCTCCGGGATCCGCTCCAGCGCCTTGCGCAGCCCCGCCTCGTTGCGGGCCATGCCGCACTCGTCCCACAGCAGCTCCCCGAGCTCGCGGTGGAACGAGTCCGGGGTACGGTCGCCGTCCACGGCGAGCAGCAGGTTCAGCCGGTCCTCGACATCGGCGACGGCCTCGGCGACCGCGGGGTGGTCCGGCGCCACGGGGTCGTGCGGGCCGCGCGCCAGGTAGTCGTTGATCGTGGCCGGGAGCACGAAGTAGCCGTCGGCCAGTCCCTGCATCAGGGCGCTGGCGCCGAGGCGGTTCGCGCCGTGGTCGGAGAAGTTGGCCTCGCCGATGGCGAACAGGCCGGGCACGGTGGTCTGCAGGTCGTAGTCCACCCACAGGCCGCCCATCGTGTAGTGCACGGCGGGGTAGATCCGCATGGGCCGGGTGTACGGGTCCTCCGCGGTGATCCGCTCGTACATCTCGAAGAGGTTGCCGTACTTCTCCTCCACCTTGGCGCGGCCCATGCGCGCGATCGCGTCGGCGAAGTCCAGGTAGACGCCCTGGCCGCCGGGGCCGACGCCGCGGCCCTCGTCGCAGACGTTCTTGGCGGCGCGGGAGGCGATGTCGCGGGGCACCAGGTTGCCGAAGGAGGGGTAGATCCGCTCCAGGTAGTAGTCCCGCTCGTCCTCGGGGATCTCGTGCGGCGGACGGGTGTCGCCCTCGGCCTTCGGCACCCAGATGCGGCCGTCGTTGCGCAGCGACTCGCTCATCAGCGTCAGCTTCGACTGGTGGTCGCCGGAGCGCGGGATGCAGGTCGGGTGGATCTGGGTGAAGCACGGGTTGGCGAAGTACGCGCCGCGCCGGTGCGCCCGCCAGATCGCGGTGGCGTTGGAGCCCTTGGCGTTGGTCGACAGATAGAAGACGTTTCCGTAGCCGCCGGTGGCCAGCACCACGGCGTCGCCCATGTGCACCGACACCTCGCCCGTCACCAGATCGCGGGCGACGATGCCGCGGGCCCTGCCGTCCACCACGATCAGGTCGAGCATCTCGGTGCGCGGGTGCAGTTCCACGTTGCCCGCGTCGATCTGCCGGGACAGCGCCTGGTAGGCGCCGAGCAGCAGTTGCTGCCCCGTCTGGCCGCGGGCGTAGAAGGTCCGGGAGACCTGGACGCCGCCGAAGGAACGGGTGTCGAGCAGCCCGCCGTACTCGCGGGCGAAGGGCACGCCCTGCGCCACGCACTGGTCGATGATCTGCACCGACACCTCGGCGAGCCGGTGCACGTTGGACTCGCGGGCGCGGAAGTCGCCGCCCTTGACGGTGTCGTAGAACAGGCGGTGCACGCTGTCGCCGTCGTTGCGGTAGTTCTTCGCGGCGTTGATGCCGCCCTGAGCGGCGATGGAGTGCGCCCGGCGCGGTGAGTCCTGGTAGCAGAACTGCACGACGTGGTAGCCCTGCTCCGCGAGCGTCGCCCCCGCGGAGCCGCCCGCCAGCCCGGTGCCGACCACGATCACCGTGTGCTTGCGGCGGTTGGCCGGATTGACCAGTTTCGCCTCGAATCTGCGGCGGTCCCAGCGCTCCGCGATCGGCGCGTCCGGCGCCTTGGTGTCGGCGATCGGCTCGCCCAGTCGGTAGTCCATGGTCACTCCACCCATCCGGTCATCACGGCGACGGGTACGACGAGGAAGCCCGCCGTCAGCGAGGCCGCCAGCACGTTCGCCGTGATCTTCAGCGCGCGGTCGCGGCGCTTGTTCACCGCCCCCAGGGTCTGCGCGGCGCTCCAGAAGCCGTGCCTGATGTGCAGGCCGAGGGCGAGCATCGCGACGATGTAGACGACGTTCACCCACCAGATCCGGAAGTCGGCCACGATGTTCTCGTAGGGGTGGTGCTCCTTGCCCAGCGGGTTCACGGTGAGCATGGTCAGGTCGAGGATGTGCCAGACGATGTAGAGCCCGAGGATCACACCGCCCCAGCGCATCGTGCGGGTCGCGTAGCTGGCCCGCTGCCTCTTGTGCTCGTACTTCGCCGGGCGCGCCCTGATGTCGCGTCGGCTGAGCTGGTAGGCGGCGACACCGTGCAGCACCACGGCGACGACGAGACCGGTGCGCTGGATGTACAGGTACCAACTGTTGTGCAGGGCGGGCTCGCCGATGGTGCGCAGCCACGCCGCGTACCCGTTGAACTCCTCCGGGCCGAAGAAGATCTTCAGGTTTCCCAGCATGTGGGCGACCAGGAACAGCAGCATGATCACGCCGGTCCCGGCCATGACCGCCTTCTTGCCCACGGTCGAGCCCCACAGTGCCCCAAGGAGCGACGGACGGCGGCCTGGTGCCGTCGTCCTCTCCGTCTCCTTCGTCCTCGTCGTCGCCACAGCCATACGCCTGACGCTAGGCGGACCTGCGACGACAGGTCCAAGACATGTTCCAGCTTGTTTCGATAGGACACGCCTATCCGGGGTTATGGTGCGGCTATGCAGCTGCAGCAACTCGTGTACTTCCTCGCGGTCGCCGACACCCGGCACTTCACCCGCGCCGCCGAGCGCGTCCACGTCGCGCAGCCCTCGCTCTCGCAGCAGATCAAGGCCCTGGAGCGAGAGCTCGGGGCGAGCCTGTTCAGCCGCGCCCGCGGCAACATCGCCCTGACCGACGCCGGCGAGGCCCTGCTGCCGCTGGCGCGCCGCATCATCGCCGACACCGAGACCGCCACCCAGGAGGTCCAGGAACTGGTGCACCTGCGCCGCGGCCGGGTGCGCCTGGGCGCCACCCCCAGCCTCGCCACCGGCCTGCTGCCCGACGTGCTGCGCGACTTCCACGACCGCTACCCCGGCATCCGGCTGGTCGTCGAGCAGGGCGGCTCACGCGACCTGGTGCGCGAGCTGGCCTCCGGAAGCCTCGACCTCGCCCTGATCGTCCTGCCGCTGCAGAGCCACGACCCGGCTCTGGACGCCACACCGCTGCTCCACGAGGACCTGGTGGTGGTGACCGCCGTGGACGGGCCGCCCCCCTGCGAGGGCCCCGCCATCCGGATCGGCGACCTCAGGGACCGGCCGCTGGTGATGTTCCGCAGCGGCTACGACCTGCGCGACCTCACCGTCGCCGCGTGCCGGGCGGCCGGCTTCGAGCCGCGGTTCGCGATCGAGGGCGGCGAGATGGACGCCGTCCTGGGCTTCGTCGAGGCCGGACTCGGGCCCGCGGTCGTCCCCGGCATGGTGGCCGGACGCCGCCCCCGGCTGCGCACGACCCCCTTCGAGGCCCCAGGGCTGCAGCGCACGGTCGCCCTGGCGCACCGCAAGGACGTCGAACCCCCGCGCGCCGCCCGGGAGCTGCGCCGTGTGCTGCTGGAACACGTGCCCGTCTGAGCCCGCCGCGCGCGCCCGGCCTGCACGGCGTCCGCGCCCGCGGCCCGCGGCACGCCGGAGGCCATGTGCGCGCCCCGCACCTGGCCTCCTCCCGCACCGGCGACTGCCGGCGCCCGCAGGCGCGGCTCCAGAAGACCGGCACGCCGCCGCTGGTCAGCCTCCAGTCCTGCGCGGCGAAGCGCGCAGGGTCGACGGAGCCGTTCCGCACCACGTGCTGATGGTGTTCCGGATCTCCTCGGAGTGCGCCCACACCCGCGGCGCCGAGGCGGCGGCGGGGAAGTCGCCGCCGCCGTTGGCCCGGTCGTGGTGGACGTGCCGGCACGAAGCGGGCCGACTCGTCGATCGGTGCGCCCTGGAAGAGCACGTGCGGCAGCCGGGAACCGGCGGGGCGGGAGATGCCGATGTCATAGGTGACGCCGCCGACCACGTCGTCGTTGTAGTCGGCGTGCCGCCCGTGTTCGTCAGCTTCGCGACGCCGACGGGAGCGTCGGGCGCTGTCTGCGCGGAGTCGTTCGCGGAGAGGGAGATGTACGCCTTGACCCGGGCGCCGGTCAGCACCCTGGCTTCCTCCCTGCGATTCGGCGGCACGTGTCGGCTCCTGGAGTCCGGAGGCGCGCCCGGCGGTCGCTCGGGGCGCGGTGATCGTCGCCGGTCGCGTGGACCGGCTGCGGTGACGCGCGTAGATCCTGGCGCTCGGGTGCTCCCGGACAACAGCCCCGCCGGGGCGAACAGATGGCTCGTCACCACCCCGTGGGCCTGGCAGGGTGGACACATGACCACAGAACCGGCCAGGGCCTACCCGACCCCCGAGGTCCCGCACATCGGGGTGCGGGGCGAGGCGACGCTCGAGGTCGAGCCCGAGCTCGCCCGGATCGCCGTCACCGTCAGCGCCCGCGGCACCGACCGCCGTGCCGTGCTGGACGACCTCGGCCGCCGCAATGCGCAGGTCCTCGAACTCGTCAAGGCCTGTGGCGACGCCGTCGAGAAGCTGGAGACCGGCGCTTTCGTGATCACCCCCGAGCTGCGGGACCGGGGCCGCGGCGAACGCGTACGGGCTTACCACGGCAGCGTGCGCGTGGGCGCCGCCCTGGTCGACTTCACCGCCTTGGGGGAGCTCACCACCCGGCTGGCCGACCTGGAGCTCACCCGCCTCGACGGCCCCTGGTGGTCGCTGCGCCCCGACTCCCCGGCCTATGGCGAGGCCCGCAGGCAGGCGGCGCGCGACGCGGTGCGGCGCGCCCGCGAGTACGCGCAGGCGCTCGGCGCCCGCCTGGTCGCCCTGGTCGAACTGGCCGACGAGGGGGTGCAGCAGTCCGCGCCCTTCCGTGCCCACCCGGCGATGCGGACGGCAGCCTTCGCGGCGCGCGGCGGTGCCGAGGAGGCCGTCCGGGCCCTTGACCTGGAGCCGGAACGGCAGAGCGTGTACGCGCAGGTCACCGCACACTTCACGATGACAGCACCCGACCTGTCGTCCTGAGCGCCGCGTCGCGATGCGCCCACGGGGCGCTCATCGGAGCGGATTATGGCTCACTTGACCACTCGTCAATCGTCACCCCTCCGGCTGATGTTCCACGGTCGCCCCCACACGCTTCTTACTGTGAAGTAGGTCATAGGCTCGCTCCATGCGCCGAGCAAAAATCGTCTGCACCCTCGGGCCCGCCACCGACTCCTACGACCAGATCAAGGACCTGGTAGAAGCCGGTATGGACGTCGCCCGCCTGAACATGAGCCATGGCTGCCACGCCGACCACGAGGAGCGTTATCGGCGCGTGCGCAAGGCCGCCGAAGAGAGCGGCCGAAGCGTCGGGATCCTCGCGGACCTGCAGGGCCCGAAGATCCGGCTGGGACGCTTCGCGGAGGGCCCCGTCCTCCTCGAACGCGGTGACGAGTTCACGATCACCACCGAGGAGGTCGAGGGCGACCGTCTGATCTGCGGCACCACCTACAAGGGCCTCGCCGCCGACGTCACGCGCGGTGAGCGGATCCTCGTCGACGACGGCCGCGTCACCCTGGAGGTCACCGGCGTCGAGGGCCCGCGGGTCCGCACCCTGTGCGTCGAGGGCGGTCTGATCTCCGACAACAAGGGGCTCAACCTCCCTGGTGTCGCGGTCTCCGTGCCCGCCTTGTCCGAGAAGGACGTCGAGGACCTGCGCTGGGCGCTGCGCACCGGTGCCGACATCATCGCGCTGTCCTTCGTCCGCAGCGGCCGCGACGCCGAGGACGTGCTGCGCGTCATGCGCGAGGAGGACCGCCGGGTCCCCGTCATCGCCAAGATCGAGAAGCCGCAGGCGGTCGACAACCTCGAGGAGATCGTCGCCGCGTTCGACGGGATCATGGTGGCCCGCGGCGACCTCGGCGTCGAGATGCCGCTGGAGGCCGTGCCCCTGGTGCAGAAGCGCGCCGTCGCGCTCGCGCGGCGCAACGCCAAGCCGGTGATCGTCGCGACGCAGATGCTGGAGTCGATGATCGACTCCTCGCGCCCCACCCGCGCCGAGGCCTCGGACGTCGCCAACGCCGTCGTGGACGGCGCCGACGCGGTCATGCTCTCCGGCGAGACCAGCGTCGGAAAGCATCCCGTCGAGACGGTCAGGACCATGGGCCGGATCGTCGCCGCCGCCGAGCAGGACATGCTCGCGGCCGGCCTTCCGCCGCTGACGGAGCAGAACAAGCCCCGCACCCAGGGCGGCGCCGTCGCGCGCGCGGCAGCGGAGATGGGCGACTTCCTCGACGCCGCGTATCTGGTGGCCTTCACCCAGTCCGGCGACACCGCCCGGCGGCTCTCCCGCTACCGCTCGCCCATCCCCGTGCTCGCCTTCAGCCCCGAGCCGGACACCCGCGCGCAGCTCAGCCTCACTTGGGGCGTGGAGACCTTCCTCGGGCCGACGGTGCAGACGACCGACGAGATGATCGACCAGGTCGACGAGCAGCTGCTGCGGATGGGCCGCTGCCAGGTGGGCGACACCATCGTCATCACGGCGGGCTCGCCGCTCGGGGTCCCGGGGACGACCAACCTGGTGCGCGTGCACCGCGTCGGCGAGGACGACTCCTCTTCGCACCGCTGACGTCGCGGACGCCGTCGGCATCCCTGGCCGGGCGGTGGCGTCGGAAGCGGTGTCAGCCCCGACGGACCGGCGGGCGAGGGCCGAGCGGACGGCCGCGCCGGAACGCGGCGCCGACCGGGTGTCGTGGCGAGACGTTCGCGCCGCGTCAGCGGACCGAGCCCGAGGCGGCGCCGCCCTCGGTCTCCTCCGGCGACGGGCTGCCGTCGGGGGAGGCCGTCGCACACGGGTCCGGGGTGCCGGTCGGCGACGGGGAGGCCGTACCGGTGGGGCTCGCGGTGGGCGTGGCGGATTCCGTCGGGCATGTCGGCTCGCCCGTAGGACTCGTGGTCGGGCTTGTCGTCGGGCTCGGGCTCGTGGTGGGGCTCGTGCTCGTGGTGGGGCTCGTGGTCGGACTCGGGCTCGTGGTCGGGCTTGTCGTCGGGGAGCCCGTGGGGGATGCCGTCGGCGGGTGGCTGATCGACGGGACCCCGATCGTGCCGCTGGCGGACACGGTCGGCCTGGGCTTGCCTGTCGGCCGCGGCGAGGTGCTCGCGCTCGGGGACTTCGTCGGCGAGGGGGAGACGGAGGGCCAGGACGACGAGGACGGCGGGTTCACCGGTGTGTCACTGCCCGCGCCGCCGATGTCGGGGACGGAGACGACGGGGCCCTTGCGGAAGTGCTCGTACCAGGTCAGGACGGTGTTCAGATAGGCGGTCGAGTGGTTGTAGCCCAGTATCGCCTGGTGCAGGTTGCTCTCGACCGACAGGTCGCGGTTGCCCGCGCAGAGGTAGCGGCCGGCGGCGAGCGCCGCGTCGAATATGTTGTTGGGGTCGCTGACTCCGTCGTCGTTGCCGTCGGCGCCCCAGGTCCGCCAGGTCGACGGAATGAACTGCATCGGACCGACCGCGCGGTCGTGGACGGTGTCCCCGTCCCATGCGCCGTCGTCGGTGTCGGTGATGTTCGCGAAGCCGTTGCCGTTGAGCTGGGGGCCCAGGATGGGGGAGAGCGTGGTGCCTGACGCGTCGACGTTCCCGCCGCGCGCCTGGTTGGACTCGACTTGGCCGATAGCGGCCAGCAACTCCCAGCGCAGGTGGCATCCCGGGTCGCTGGCGGCGAGGGCCGTCTCGGCCCTGCGGTAGGCCTCCAGCACGGACGCGGGCAGGCCGGTGCCCTCAGGGGTCACGCTGCTGCCGCCGGTGCTCGGGGTGGGGGAGCTGCCCGGGGCAGGCGTGTTGAGCGGCGGGAGTTCGGTCAGGTACTCGGTCGTACCGCCGTCGATGGGGTCGCCCGGAGGGGGCGTGATCGGCGCGCCGGCACTGGCGTTGAGAAGGCCCGGCAGCAGTCCGGGAGCCTGGGAACCCGTCAGCGCCGCCATGGCCGCGGCGGCCACCGCGGTGCCCGCGACTCCCCTGCGGATCCGCCGTCCGTACCGCGCTCGCATACCCGGTGCCCCTCCCGAAAGCCGTGTCGCCCCCTCTGCGCACGGGGCGACCGTGGCGACCCTACGTCAACTTCTCGAACAGAGCCACCGTCCGGGACGTCGCAAACTGGCTGGAACCAGCTATTCCTGAAGAGGCCGCATGTCGTTCACGGTGAGCCATGGAAGAACTCCGCCCGCAACGGAGTTGAAGCGGGCGCATCGCGGTGGAGGTCGGGCGGCTGGAGTGCTGGGGCTCTCGCGCCGTCTCGCGTCTGTCGGGCGCAAGGATGCGGGCTGCGGAGGGGAGCGTGCCTGCTTGGGGTCGGCGCCGGTGTGCGGGTGGTTCGGTGGTGGGGGTTCAGGCGCCGGCGCGTGGCCGGTTGTTCGCGACTTCCGTCTCGTCACCGTCCGCGGGTAGAGGCGGCCGGTTGCCACGCCCACGCTCGGTGGGTGGCGCGCCCGCCGTAACCCGCGTCTGCGGGTGATTCCCGTGCGGGTGGCGGGCCCGGCTGACCGGTTTTCGGGATCGGGCCCGGTTCCGCAAGGACATATCGGCGAAAGCGGGCCCGATCTCCAGCCCACCCCTTCACCGGCACTACGAAGAGTCGCAGACGCGGGTCACGGCGGGCGCGCCCACCACCAGGAGTAGGCGTGGAAGCGGCCATCTGCACCCGCGGACGGCAACGAGGCCGCAGGTGCCGGAAAGCCCCACCCGCTCGGGCGCCTGAACCCCGCACAAGCCGACCCGCACACCGCCGAGGCCCGCCGCCCGGTGAGCCTGCGGCGCTCCGCAGGGCGCGCGTGCCCGTCCGGCTCCGGGCTCCCGTCCGCAGCCGCCGCTGTGCGCCCTAAAGGCGCGAGACGAACCCGGCACCCGGGCACCGGCAGCACCCCGCCCCGTTCGCGCCAGCCGCCGGCCGCCAGCCGTCAGCCGCCGGCCCGCGTCGGCACCCCCGGCACCCCATGCTGGGGCCGACCGTGCCACCCGCCTCCCTGGCGCGCTCAGTTCAGGAGGGCGCCGGAGACCCGCGCCTCGCGGCACGGCCGTCGTGAGCCGGGAACGTCCCGTCAGTGAGCCGGGAACGTCCCGTCAGTGGGCCGCCGACTCCCAGTCCGGGCCGACGCCCACGGAGACGTCCAGGGGCGCCCGCAACGGATAGGCAGCCGCCATCTCGCGGCGGACGAGCTCCTCCACCGCGGCCTGTTCGCCGGGGGCGACCTCGACCACGATTTCGTCGTGCACCTGGAGCAGCAGCCGGGAGCGCAGCCCCTCCTTCGCCAGCGCCGCGTCCACCTTCAGCATCGCGATCTTGACGATGTCGGCGGCCGAGCCCTGGATCGGCGCGTTCAGCGCCATCCGCTCGGCCATCTCGCGGCGCTGCCGGTTGTCGCTGTTGAGGTCCGGGAGGTAACGGCGGCGGCCCATGAGCGTCTCCGTGTAGCCCGTGACCCTCGCCTCCTCCACCACGCGCTGCAGATAGTCCCGCACGCCGCCGAAGCGCTGGAAGTACGTGTCCATCAGGCCGCGCGCCTCGGCCGCCTCGATGCCCAGCTGCTGCGACAGGCCGAAGGCCGACAACCCGTACGCCAGGCCGTACGACATCGCCTTGATCTTGCGGCGCATCTCGGCGTCCACCCGCTCCGGCGGCACCGAGAAGACGTAGCTGCCGACGGTGGTGTGCAGATCCTCGCCGGAGTCGAAGGCCGCGATCAGCCCCTCGTCCTCCGACAGATGCGCCATCACCCGCAGTTCGATCTGGCTGTAGTCGGCGGTCAGCAGCGACTCGTAGCCCTCGCCGACGACGAAGCCGCGGCGGATCGCCCGGCCCTCGTCGGTGCGCACCGGCACGTTCTGCAGATTGGGGTCGGTCGACGACAGTCGGCCCGTGGCCGCCACGGTCTGGCTGAACGTGGTGTGGATCCGCCCGTCCGGAGCGATCGTCTTGACCAGCCCCTCCACCGTCACCCGCAGCTTCGCCTGCTCCCGGTGCCGCAGCATGATCACCGGAAGTTCGTGCTCGGTCTGCGCCGCCAGCCACGCCAGCGCGTCGGCGTCGGTGGTGTAACCCGTCTTGGTCTTCTTCGTCTTGGGCAGCCCCAGCTCGCCGAAGAGCACCTCCTGCAGCTGCTTGGGCGAGCCCAGGTTGAACTCGTGCCCGACCGCGGCGTGCGCCTCCTTCACGGCGAGCTGCACCTCGCCCGCGAACCGCTGCTCCAGGCGCTCCAGATGCTCGCGGTCCGCGGCGATGCCCGCCCGCTCCATGCGCGCCAGCAGCGCCGAGGTCGGCAGCTCCACCTCGCGCAGCAGCCGCATGGCGCCGTCCTGCTCCAGCCGTGCGGCGAAGGCCTCACCCAGATCCAGCACGGTGCGGGCCTGCACCATCAAAGCCTCGGCCTCGGCCTCCTCGTCGGCTCCGAAGGCCAACTGGCCGTCCTCGCCGCCCGCGGGCGCCAGCTCCCGGCCCAGGTACTCCACCGACAGATCGTCCAGCGCGAACGAACGACGGCCCGGCTTCACCAGGTACGCGGCGAGCGCCGTGCACATCGCGACCCCGTCCACGCTCCAGCCGTGCTCGGCGAGGACCCGCATCCCGTTCTTCGCGTTGTGCAGCACCTTCGGCCGGGCGGCGTCCGCCAGCCACGCCGCGAAGGCCCGCTCGTCCTTCTCGTCCAGCTCCGCCGGGTCGAACCATGCCGCCGGCCCCTGCGCCGTCGCCAGCGCCACCTCGGACACGCTCCCCGCGCCCAGGGCCCACGCGTCGACCGTCGCGACGCCCAGCGTCCCGCCGGCGTGCTCCACCAGCCAGTCCGCCAGCTCGCCGGCGGCCAGCACTCGGCCCTCCACGGCGACGCCGCCGGCGACCTCGCGCGCGCCCTCCTGCGCGGCACCCGGATCGGCCGCGTACAGCCGCTCCCGGAAATTGGCATGACGGAACTCCAGGGTGTCCAGCACCACGTTGAGCGCATCCCGGTCGTACGGCTGCCGCTCCAGCTCCTGCGGCCCGCACGGCAGCTCCACGTCCCGCACCAGCTCCGTCAGCCGGCGGTTGCGCTTCACCGACTCCAGGTGGGCGCGAAGATTCTCGCCCGCCTTGCCCTTCACCTCGTCCGCGCGCTCCACGAGCGCCGCGAACGAGCCGAACTGGTTGATCCACTTGGCGGCGGTCTTCTCACCGACACCCGGGATGCCCGGCAGATTGTCGGACGGGTCGCCGCGCAGCGCCGCGAAGTCCGGGTACTGCGCCGGGGTGAGCCCGTACTTCTCCTCGACCTTCCCCGGGGTGAACCGGGTCAGCTCCGAGACGCCCTTCGTCGGGTACAGCACCGTGACGTGGTCCGAGACGAGCTGGAAGGAGTCACGGTCGCCGGTGACGATCAGCACCTCGTACCCCAGCGCCTCCGCCTGCGTGGCCAGCGTGGCGATCACATCGTCCGCCTCGTAGCCCTCCGTGGCGAAACGCCGCACGTTCATCGTGTCCAGCAGCTCACCGATCAGCGTCACCTGGCTGCGGAACTCGTCCGGCGTCGCGGACCGGGTCGCCTTGTACTCCGGGAACTCCTCCAGACGCCACGTGCGCCGCGAGACGTCGAACGCCACCGCCAGATGCGTCGGCTGCTCGTCACGCAGCGTGTTCGCCAGCATCGAAGCGAAGCCGTACACCGCGTTGGTCGGCTGGCCGGTGGTGGTGTTGAAGTTCTCCACCGGCAGCGCGTAGAACGCCCGGTACGCCAGCGAGTGCCCGTCCAGCAGCAGCAACCGGGGCCGCCCACCCTCCCGGGGTGCGGTGCCGGTCGCTGCGTTCGTCTTCTCTGCCTTTGCTGCCACGTCACCGATCCTCCCACGCCCGACCGACACTGCCCGTCCCGCGCCTCGTCGTGGCAGGATCGCTCCCATGGCAGGCAAAGCACCCGCAGGCGACCCCGTCCAGGACGCACCCGAGGTCAGCGGCCCGCAGCACGCAGCTGCGGGGCTCCCGGCCATCGGGCACACCCTCCGCGTCGCGCAGCGGCAGATGGGGGTGCGCCGTACCGCGCTGACCCTCCTCAAGGTCAACCAGAAGGACGGCTTCGACTGCCCCGGCTGCGCCTGGCCCGAGCCGGAGCACCGGCACACCGCCGAGTTCTGCGAGAACGGCGCCAAGGCCGTCGCGGAGGAGGCCACCCTGCGCCGGGTCACCCCGGACTTCTTCGCCGCGCACCCCGTCGCCGACCTCGCCCGGCGCAGCGGCTACTGGCTCGGCCAGCAGGGCCGCCTCACCCAGCCCATGTACCTGCCCGAGGGCGCCGACCACTACGAGCCCGTCCCCTGGGAGCGCGCCTTCGAGATCGTCGCCGACGAGCTGAACCGCCTGGCGAGCCCCGACGAGGCCGTGTTCTACACCTCCGGCCGCACCAGCAACGAGGCCGCCTTCCTCTACCAGCTCTTCGCCCGCGAGTTCGGCACCAACAACCTGCCCGACTGCTCCAACATGTGCCACGAGTCGTCCGGCTCGGCGCTCGCGGAGACCATCGGCATCGGCAAGGGCAGCGTCCTGCTCGAGGACCTGTACCGCGCCGACCTGATCATCGTCGCCGGGCAGAACCCCGGGACCAACCACCCCCGCATGCTCTCCGCCCTGGAGAAGGCCAAGGCCGGCGGCGCGAAGATCGTCACGGTCAACCCGCTGCCCGAAGCCGGCCTGCAGCGCTTCAAGAACCCGCAGACCCCCAAGGGGTTGGCCGGCGGCGGCACCCCGCTCGCCGACCTCTTCCTGCAGATCCGGCTCGGCGGGGACCAGGCACTCTTCCGCGCCCTCAACAAGGCCCTTCTCGAGGCCGAGGACAAGGCGCCCGGCACCGTGCTCGACCAGGCCTTCATCGCCGGCCACACCCACGGCTTCGAGGAGTGCGCGGCCGCCGCCCGCGCCACCGACCCCGGCGAAGTGCTGCGCGCCACCGGACTGCCGAAGTCCGACATCGACCGGCTGCTCGCCATGGTCCTCGACGCCAAGAGCGTCATCGTCTGCTGGGCCATGGGCCTCACCCAGCACAAGCACTCCGTGCCCACCATCAAGGAAGTCGTCAACTTCCTCCTCCTGCGCGGCAACATCGGCCGCCCCGGCGCCGGCGTGTGCCCCGTCCGCGGCCACAGCAACGTCCAGGGCGACCGCACCATGGGCATCTACGAGAAGCCCGCGCCCGCCTTCCTGGACGCCCTGGAGAAGGAGTTCGGCTTCGCCCCGCCCCGCGAGCACGGACTCGACACCGTCGCCGCCATCCGCGCCCTGCGCGACGGCCGGGCCAAGGTCTTCTTCGCCATGGGAGGCAACTTCGTCGCCGCGTCACCGGACACCGACGTCACCGAGGACGCCATGCGCCGCTGCCGCCTCACCGTTCACGTGTCCACCAAGCTCAACCGCTCCCACGTGGTCACCGGCGCCCGCGCCCTGATGCTGCCCACGCTGGGCCGCACCGAGAGGGACGTCCAGGCGGCCAGCGAGCAGTTCGTCACCGTCGAGGACTCCATGGGCATGGTGCACGCCTCACGCGGCGGCCTGGAGCCCGCGGGCCCCCTCCTGCTGTCGGAGCCCGCCATCATCTGCCGCCTCGCCCGTGCCGTCCTCGGCCCGGACAGCCGGGTGCCCTGGGAGGAGCTCGAGGTCGACTACGACCGGATCCGCGACCGCATCTCCCGGGTGGTCCCCGGCTTCGACGACTTCAACGTCAAGGTGCGCCGCCCCGGCGGCTTCACCCTCCCGCACGCCCCGCGCGACTCCCGCAGCTTCCCCACCGCCACCGGGCGGGCCCACTTCACCGCCGCGCCCCTGGAGTACCCGCACGTTCCCGAGGGACGGCTGCTGCTACAGACGCTGCGCTCGCACGACCAGTACAACACCACCATCTACGGCCTCGACGACCGCTACCGCGGTATCAAGGGCGGGCGCCGCGTCGTCCTCGTCCACCCCGACGACGCCGCCGCACTCGGCCTCACCGACGGCGCCCACACCGACCTCGTCAGCGAGTGGACCGACGGCACCGAGCGCCGCGCCGAGGGCTTCCGGGTCGTCCACTACCCGACGGCCCGCGGCTGCGCCGCCGCCTACTACCCGGAGACCAACGTCCTGGTCCCGCTCGACCACACCGCCGACACCAGCAACACCCCGGCGTCGAAGTCCGTCGTCGTCCGGCTGGAACCGACCACCCCGGTCGGCGGCCCCCGCTGACCGTCCGGTAGAACACGGGCCAGTACACCGAACGACGACGATCGGAGCCACCGTCCATGGGCGAGCAGACCACCTCCAGCCTTTTCTCCCCGGAGGTCATCGAGCAGTACGCCGGGCTCGGCGTCGACCTGGAGGCGCTCTTCTCCGCCGGCGACCTCGGCTCCCGCATGGGCGTCGAGATCGTCGAGGCGAGCGCGGAGCGCGTCGTGGCCACCATGCCCGTCGAAGGCAACACCCAGCCCTACGGGCTCCTCCACGGCGGCGCCTCCGCCGTCCTGGCGGAGACCATCGGCTCCATCGGCGCCATGCTGCACGGAGGCCCCGCCAAGATCGCCGTCGGAGTCGACCTCAACTGCACCCACCACCGCGGTGTCCGCACCGGCCGGGTGACCGGCGTCGCGACCCCCGTCCACCGCGGCCGCTCCTCCGCGACCTACGAGATCGTCATCAGCGACGAGCAGGACCGCCGCGTCTGCTCCGCCCGCCTCACCTGCGCGCTGCGCCCGGCCGCCCCTGCCGCGTCGGGCACCGCCGCCTCCTGACTCCCGTCCGGACGGGGCCCACGCCCGCGGCGCACGGACGCACATGACGAGAACGGCCCCCGGAACCCAGGGGCCGTTCTCCTCGCCACAAGGCGCGCCATGCGACGCCGTACGTTACGCCGCGCCCTCACCGAGGTAGGCGGCACGCACACGCGGGTCCGACAGCAGGGACGAGGCGTCGTCCTCCATGACGATCGCGCCCGTCTCCAGCACATAGCCGCGGTCGGCCAACTGCAGCGCCTGGGAAGCGTTCTGCTCCACCAGCAGCACCGTGGTGCCCTGGTCGTTGATCTCCTTGATGATCTCGAAGATCTGCTGGACGATCAGCGGCGCCAGACCCATCGACGGCTCGTCGAGCAGCAGCAGGTTCGGCCGGCCCATCAGCGCCCGGCCGATGGCCAGCATCTGCTGCTCACCGCCGGACAAGGTGCCCGCCAGCTGCGTCCGCCGCTCCGCCAGACGCGGGAAGAGGGTCAGCACACGGTCCAGGTCATCCTTGGAGACACCCTTGAACCGGTACGCGCCCATCTCCAGGTTCTCCAGCACCGTCATCACCGGGAAGACCCTGCGGCCCTCCGGCGACTGGCCGATGCCGAGCTCCACGACCTTGTGCGACGGAACGCCGTCGATCCGCTCGCCACCCAGGCGCACCTCGCCGTGCCGGGGCTGGAGCAGACCCGAGATCGTGCGCAGGGTGGTGGTCTTGCCGGCGCCGTTCGCGCCCAGCAGGGCGACGACCTCGCCCTGCCGGACCGTCACATTGATGCCCTTGAGCGCCTGGATCGCGCCGTAGAACACCTGCAGGTCGACCAGCTCCAGCATCGCCGGGGCCTGGGCCACACCAGGCGTCGCCTTCTCGAACTCGGCGGCCTCGGTCATCGGCCCTCCTCCTCGGACTCACGCGGCGCGGGGACTTCCGGAGCGTCGGCCGCGTGGTGAGACTCGGCGATCTCCACCATCTCCGCGACGGCCTCCACGGCCTCCTCGTCGGCCGAACCCAGGTACGCCTCGATCACCGCGGGATCGCGCTGCACCTCCTCGGGCAGACCCTCGGCGATCACCTTGCCGAAGTTCAGCACCATGACGCGGTCGGCGACCGACATCACGAGCTTCATGTCGTGCTCGATCAGCAGCACGCTGACGCCCAGCTCCTGGTTGATCCGGCGGATCAGCTGCTCCAGCTCCAGCTTCTCCGTCGGGTTCGTGCCGGCCGCCGGCTCGTCCAGCAGCAGCACCTTCGGATCGGTCGCCAGCGCCCGGGCGATCTCCAGACGCCGCTGGTCACCATAGGAGAGGCTGGCCGCCAACTCGTTGTGCTTGCCGGCCAGGCCCACATAGGCCAGCAGCTCCTGCGCCCGCTTGTCGCTGGCCTTCTCGTCCCGGCGCGCCCATGGCATGCCCAGCATGATCGAGATCGCTCCCGACTTCTGCCGCGACTCCGCCGCGATCTTGACGTTCTCCAGTGCCGTCAGAGCACCGAAGAGCCGGATGTTCTGGTACGTCCGGGCCACGCCGTAACGGTTCACCAGGTACGGCTTGGTGCCGAGCAGCTTGTGCTCCGCACCGCCCTCCTCATGGAAGGTGATCGAGCCTTCCTGCGGGACGTACACACCCGTCAGGGAGTTGAACAGCGAGGTCTTGCCCGCGCCGTTCGGGCCGATCACCGCGAGGATCTCGCCCCTCCGCATGGTCAGATCGACGTCCGAGAGGCTGGTGAGACCGCCGAACCGCAGCGTCACGCCACGGGCCTGCAGCACCACCCCACCGGTCTGCGCGGGCTGCACGCCCGCCTCCTGCACCGCGTTCACGACTTCACGCCTCCCGTCGGCTCGGTCATCGCATCGGCGTCACCGATGCCCGCCTCCGCCATGTGCAGCTCGCGCTGCCTGCGGCGGGAGGGGATCACACCCTGCGGACGGAAGATCATCATCAGCACGAGCAGCGCACCCAGGTAGATGAAGCGGTCCTGCTCCGGGACGTAGTCGCGCAGCGCGTTCGGCAGCCACACCAGCAGCGCGGCACCGAACAGGACGCCGGCGATGGAGCCCATGCCGCCGAACACCACGTACGCCAGCGCGAGCACCGACAGCACGATGGTGAAGTTCTCCGGGTTGATGAAGCCCACCTTGCTGGAGTAGACGACACCCGCCAGACCCGAGGTCGAGGCACCGATCGCGAACGCCAGCAGCTTGTACCGGACGGTGTTGATGCCCGTCGCCGAGGCGGCCACCTCGTCCTCCCGGATCGCCGTCCAGGTGCGGCCGATCCGCGAGTGCTCCAGGCGGTTGTACAGGAAGACCAGCACCACCAGGAAGAACAGCAGCAGGTACCAGTAGGGCAGCGGGTCCAGCGTCCAGTCGTAGTTGATGGGACCGATGTGGATCGACGGGTGCGGGATGCCGATCACACCGCGCGAACCGTTCGTGAACCCGTCCGAGTTCTTGGCGACCAGGTACACGATCTCGTGGAAGCCGAGCGTCACGATCGCCAGGTAGTCACCGCGCAGCCGCAGCGTGGGGGCGCCCAGCAGCACACCGGCGATCAGGCAGGTGACGATGGCGAACGGGATCGACTCCAGCGCGCCCACGGTGAACGGCGGCTTCACCGGCATGTGTCCGGTCCAGAAGGCGCAGGAGTACGCGCCGATCGCGTAGAAGGCGATGAAGCCCAGGTCCAGCAGACCGGCCCAGCCGACCACCACGTTCAGACCGACCGCGATGATCATGAAGACCCCCATCTGCGTGACGAGGACCTCCTGCCAGAACAGGCTGGCGTTGGCGGGGATCACAATCGCCAGCACCAGGATGAGCAGCAGTCCGCCCAGGCGCAGCCAGCCGTTGGACCGGAACATCGCCCGCGTCGGCTCCAGCGACTTGTTGACACCCTGCGCACCCTGCCGGGCCGCGTCCCGCACCGGAGCGCCGAACTCCACCAGCGCCCACACACCCACCAGGATGGCGACGCAGATGTACAGGCGCGCCGACTCGAAGGCGCCGGTGAACGCCGACAACTTCTCCGCCGGGTTGCCGTCCTCGCCAGTCATCAACGCGAGGATGAAGCCCAGCACCACCATGGCGATCAGGCGGGTCCAACGGGGCTCCTGGTACCACGCCCTGCGGCGCAGCTTGGCCACGTCCACCGAGAAGGACTTGGAAGCGGTCGCGTCGCTCATGCCGACCTCCCCAGACGCTCGCCCATGATGCCCGTCGGACGGAACATCAGCACCAGGATCAGGACCACGAACGCGGTCACGTCGATCCACTGGGTGCCGAAGAGCGGGGAGCTCAGGTTCTCGACGATGCCCAGCAGCAGACCGCCCAGCATCGCACCACGGATATTGCCGATACCGCCCAGCACCGCCGCCGCGAAGGCCTTGATGCCCGGCAGGAAGCCCACCGTGAACCAGATTTGGCCGGAGATCCCGAAGCCGTAGAGGAAGCCCGCCGCTCCACCCAGCAGACCGCCGATGATGAACGTACGGGAGATGATCTTGTCGATGTCGACACCCATCAGGCCCGCCGTCTCGGCGTCCTGGGCGACGGCCCGGATGCCCGCACCCATCTTCGTGCGGTTGACCACCATGTCCAGGCCGATCATCATCGCGACCGCGGAACCGATGATGATCAGCTGCGTGATCTTCACCGGGGTACCGAAGACGCTGAAGACCTCACCGTTGGTGTACAGCTCCGGCATCGGCACGGGGTTGCGGCCCCACAGCTTGCCCGCCAGGTTGTACAGGAAGAACGAGGCGCCGATGGCGCTGATCAGGAAGACCAGCTTGGGGGCGTTGCGCTTGCGCAGCGGCTTGTACGCCGCCTTCTCCAGCCCGAACGCCGTCAGCGCTCCGACCAGGGCGCCGGCGATCATGCCGACGATCACCCACACGACGGAGGTGAACCCGTGCGGGGACTGCGGGGCGAGCTCGGAGAGCACGACGAGCGAACCGAAGCCGCCCATCATGAAGACCTCGCTGTGGGCGAAGTTGATGAGCTGGAGCACGCCGTATACCAGGGTGTACCCGATCGCGATGACGGCGTACATGGAGCCCGTCGTCAAGCCTGGGATGAAGTAGTCCCAGAAGTTGTGGAAGAGATTCATCGTGCGTGGGAATCCTTGCTGAAGCCGGTGCAGGGCGGCGAACACACGTCCGGCACAGCGATGGGGAGCGCAGGGCGCCGGCCGCAATATGTGCCGCGCCCCACGCCCCCCACCTCAGGTGCCTGTTGCCGGATCAGCCGTTGCTGAGGGTGGCCACGTCACCCAGGTAGCCGATCTTGCCGTCGGCGACCTGGTACAGGTACACGTTCTTGATCTTCAGCTCGCCCTTGTCGTCGAAGGAGAACTCCTTGGTCAGGCCCTTGTAGCTGACGCCCTTCAGAGCCGCCAGCAGCTTCTCGCGCGTGACGTCCTTACCGAGCTTCTTCATCTCGGAGATGATCAGGTTCGCGATGTCGTACGACTCGGCGGAGTAGGTGCCCGGGGCGGTGTTGAACTTCTTGGTGTACGCCTCGGTGAACGCCTTGGTGCTCTCGTTCTTCGTGGCGTCGGTGCACGGGCAGGTCAGGTACCACTTCTCGGCCGCGGAGCCGGCCAGTTCCACGAACTTCGCGTCGTTGGAGCCGTCACCCGAGATGCCGACGCCCTTGAAGCCGCCGTCGGCCAGCTTCTTGGCGAACGGCGACAGGTCCGCGTAGTAACCCGCGTAGATCAGCGCGTCGGCCTTCGAGTTGACGACCTTCGTCGCGGCAGCGGTGTAGTCCGGGGTCTTCGCCGGGACGGAGTCCGTCTCCACCGTGACACCCGCGGCCTTCAGGCCGTCGACCGCGACCTTGGCCAGGCCGACGCCGTACTCGCTCTTGTCGTCGATGACGAAGACCTTCTTGGCCTTCACCTTCTTCGACAGGTACTCGGCCATGCCGGCGCCCTGCTCGTTGTCGTTCGGAGCACCGCGCAGGAACGAGGTGAAGCCCTGGCTCGTCAGATCCGGGTTGGTCGCCGACGGCGACACCGCGGCGAGCTGCGCCTGGGCGTACAGGCCACCCGTGGCCTTCGTCGGGCCGGAGAACGCCGGGCCGACGACAGCGACGACGCTGGAGTCACCGATGAGCTTCTGCGCGGCGGCGGGCGCCTGGTCCGGCAGACCCTGGTCGTCCCCGTCCACGACCTTCAGCGTGAAGGGGAGGTCGCCCTTGGCGTTGGCCTCCTCGACAGCCAGCTTCATGCCGTTGTTCTCGTTGATGCCCAGCGCGCTGTTGTCGCCGGACAGCGGCCCCTGGAAGCCGATGGAGAACGTCGGCTTGCCGCCGCCCTTGCCGCTGTCGTCCTTGCCGCCACCGCACGCGGTGAGTGCGAGAGCGCCAACTGCCACCGGAATAGCGAGCTTGACGAACTTCTTGTTGAGCACTACGACCCCCTGGAGCCGCCCAATGGGACTACGAGTCGGCGGGCCGTAGGCCCTCCGGATTGCGACCGCGTGAACATCACGTGGTGTGGCGGGAATCTAATCCGCTGATCAGGCGCACAGATAGGCCGCAGCAAGAGATGTGATCGGACGGTGACCTCGGTCATGTGCCGGAAACAGAACGGTCCTTACCGGTAACCGGACGACCTCGGAAAGTTGATGTGTCGTCAAAAGTCCTTTTTGAGGTGCCTTGTTCACTTTCGGCTCGCCGACCCGCCATGACCGTTCTGGCCGCGGCGCTCGCCGGAGCCACCGCAGCGACGCTCGCCGCCGCGGCGGCCGGGACCTGTCCCCGCCGTTGACCCGACGCCCCCTCAGGCGACTCGAAATCCCCGTCGACGTACCCGCCGTCAAGGCGGGGAATCCCGAATACCGTGCCCTGGCGCTGCCTTGCGGTATCCCCGCCATTGTCGGCACCCGACGCGCCGAACACCCCGCGAAAGGCCGCTTCTGCCGCATGCGCGTCGCGGTCACCGTTCGACGACTCCGTCAGCGCACGCCTCGGCGACGAGCTCCACTGCCTTGTCCTCGCCGACGGCAGTCGGCACAGGCCTGGGAGGCCATGCAGATCAAGCGCCAGCCCCTCATGATCGACATCGGGGCCCATGGCGGCGCCGAGTGCGACCTGTGGTTCGACATTCTCGGAGTGCCGCGGTCGACCACCTCGCTGTCACCGATGGCAAGGCGCCGCGACCGCGTCGGACGTCGCCCTGCCGCGGTCGCGACCGGCCCGACCACGTGGCCGGAGGCCCTGGCGGGCCGACGCACTGCTCGGCGCCGACCGTATACGAGCGGGCGCGCGCTACTTGGCGCCGCCGTCCACCTCGTCCAGTACCGCCTGCGCCACCGCCTGCATCGTCATGCGGCGGTCCATCGACGTCTTCTGGATCCAGCGGAACGCGGCCGGCTCCGACAGCCCGTACTTCGTCTGCAGGGCGCTCTTCGCGCGGTCGACCAACTTGCGCGTCTCCAGCCGCAGGCTCAGGTCCGCGACCTCCGCCTCCAGCGCCCGCAGCTCGGTGAACCGCGACACCGCCATCTCGATGGCCGGCACGACGTCGCTCTTGCTGAACGGCTTCACGAGGTACGCCATGGCACCCGCGTCCCGCGCCCGCTCCACGAGCTCGCGCTGGGAGAAGGCGGTCAGCATCAGCACCGGGGCGATCTTTTCCTTGGCGATCCGCTCCGCGGCCGAGATCCCGTCCAGGACGGGCATCTTCACGTCCAGGATCACCAGGTCCGGCCGCAGCTCGCCGGCGAGTTGCACGGCCGTCTCGCCGTCGCCCGCCTCGCCGACGACGGAGTAGCCCTCTTCCTCGAGCATCTCTTTCAGGTCCAGCCTGATCAGAGCCTCGTCCTCGGCGATCACCACACGGGTGGTCTGCGGTGGTACGTGCGACTGCACGTCGACGTGCTCGTGGTCGGGCTCGGCGGCGCTCACGGGACTCCTCGTTCCAGGCAGGTGCTGCAAGTAGAGCCTACCTAGCTGCGGGGTCGACTACCCACAGGGTACGCTGTGATCCGCAGCCGGCCGGGTTGATGGAATCGGCAGACATGATCGCCTCAAAAGCGATTGCCCGAAAGGGCGTGCGGGTTCAAGTCCCGCACCCGGCACTCCCCAATGATCACTCTTTCGAGTGACCGTCCACCGTTCGCCTGTGCGGTGACTGGGTCGGGCGCAAAGTGATGGCATGGTCGCACACGGTTACGAATTGCGTCATCAAGCGGTCGCCTTGTGCCGTGCCGGTGCCAAGAACGCGGAAGTGGCTCGCAGGCTCGGTGTACCGCCCGGCACCATCGGCTACTGGCTGCACCTCGACCGTGCCACGCGCGGCGAATGCCCTGGGCGGCCGGTGCCGCCGTGCCCCCGCTGCGACGGCTCCCCACTCCACGACGCCGCATACGCGTATCTATTGGGCCTTTATCTTGGCGACGGCCACATCATCCAGTATTCGCAGCACCGCGTGCCGAGCCTCATGATCACTTGCTCGGAGGAGTGGCCCGGACTCATGGATGAGGCGGAGAGGGCGATGCGCGCCGTCTTTCCTCACAACAAGACGTGCCGCGTCCGCAAGACCGGGTGCCGAAACGTCAAGGTTTACTCGAAGCACCTGTGGTGCATGTTCCCGCAGCACGGGGCGGGCAAGAAACACGAGCGACGCATCGTGCTGGAGCCGTGGCAGCAGGCCATCGTGGATGACCACCCATGGGCGTTCATCCGAGGACTCATCCATTCCGACGGCTGCCGGATCACCAACTGGACGACGCGGATCGTCGCAGGGGAAAGCAAGCGCTACGAATACCCCCGCTACTTCTTCACCAACCGGTCGGACGACATCAGGCGGCTCCTCACGGACACCCTCGACAAGGTCGGGGTCGAGTGGCGGGTCGCCCGGCGCGGCAGCGCTCCCTACAACATCTCCGTCGCCCGCCGGGAGTCCGTCGCGCTCATGGACCGCTTCGTCGGCCCGAAGCATTGAGCCGGGCGGTGGTGTGCCGTGTGGCGACCGCCGTGGTGGGGTCCTCGGGCCAGGGGTGCTTGAGGTAGCGGCCGCGGAGCTCCGCGCGCACCGCGCGGTAGCCGTCGCGCCAGAAGGAGGCGAGGTCGGCGGTGACGGCGGCGGGGCGGCCTGCGGGGGAGAGCAGGTGGACGAGGAGCGGGACGCGGCCGCCTGCGATGCGGGGGGTGCTGGTCCAGCCGAACAGTTCCTGGAGCTTGGCGGCGAGCACGGGGCGGTCGTCGTCGTAGGAGACGCGGACCTTGGAGCCGGAGGGGATCTCCAGGCGTTCCGGGGCGAGTTCGTCGAGGCGGGCGGCGTCGCCGGTGGCCCAGGGCAGGAGGCGGCCCAGGGCGGTGGCGGCGTCGACGCGGGCGAGGTCGGCGCGGCGGCGGGCGGTGGCGAGTTCGGGGGCGAGCCAGTCGTCCGCGCGGGAGAGCAGGGCCTCGTCGGAGACGTCGGGCCAGGGCTCGCCGATCTCGCGGTGGAGGAAGGCGAGGCGGCTGCGCAGGGTGTCGGCGTCGCGGGTCCACTTCAGCAGGCGGGTTCCCTCGCGGCGGAGGCCCTCGAGGAGCGCGGTGCGCAGTTGGGCGGGGTCGGGTCGGGGGAGGGGGCGGGTGGTGAGGGTGATCGCGCCGAGGCGGGTGGCGTGGTGGGCGGTGACGTCGCCGTCGGTCCAGGTGACGTCGTCGGTCTCGGTGAGCAGGGGTGCGGCGGCGGTGCGGGCGGTGTCCTCGTTGATGACGGCGGCGAGGCGTACGCGGGCGGAGGGTGAGCCGGCGGGGCGGTCGGCGGCGGCGACGGCGAGCCACTGGGGGGTGCCGAGGCGTGTGTCGTGGGCGAGGGCGGCGGCGGTGCCGGAGGCCATCAGATAGCCGTTCGCGGCCCCGGAGCCGGTGGCTGCTCCCGTTCCCGCCCCCGCACCCGGCGCACCCGTACCCGGGCCCGTTCCGCGGCGGCGGGCGACGCGTTCGGGGAAGGCGAGCGCGGTGACGAGCCCGGCGGCGGTGTCGTCGGTGAGCGCGGTGTCGGGGTGGCTCGGGGCCGCGGCGGCGAGGCGCCGGGCTTCGCGGCGCCAGCGGTCGGCGTGGGCGTCGTGGGATCGGCGGGCGGTGCGCCAGGCGGCGGTGAGGTCGTCGCCGTGGCCGCGCGGGGGCGGCTCGGAGAGGAGAGCGACGATGTCGGCGGCGCGCCGTGTGCCGGTGAGGGGGGCGCCGTCGAGGAGGGCGCGGGCGAGGCGGGGGTGGAGGCCGACGCGGGCCATGCGGTGGCCGCGGTCGGTGGTGCGGCCGTCGGGGAGCAAGGCGCCGATGGCGGTGAGGACGTCGTGGGCGGCGGCGAGGGCGCCGGGTGGGGGCGGGTCGAGGAGGGCGAGTCCGGTGGCGTGGGGGTCGCCCCAGGCGGCGGCCTGGAGGGCGAAGGCGGTGAGGTCGGCGACGGCGATCTCGGGCGAGGGGTAGCGGGGTCGGCCGGTGTCCTCGGCCTCGTTCCAGCAGCGGTAGGCGGTGCCGGGGGCTTCCCGTCCGGCGCGGCCGGCGCGCTGGGCTGCGGTGGCGAGGGAGGCCCGGACGGTGGTGAGCGAGCCGAGTCCGCGGGCGTGGTCGGTGCGGGGTTCGCGGGCGAGGCCGGAGTCGACGACGACGCGGATGCCGGGGACCGTGAGGCTGGATTCTGCGACGGAGGTGGCGAGGACGACGCGGCGCCGGGTGGCGTCGCCGCCGCGGAGCACGGCGTCCTGGACGGCGGCGGGCGCCTGGCCGTGGAGTTGCATGATCTCGACGCCGGTGCCGTCGAGGAGGCCGGCGACGCGGGCGATCTCGCCGGTGCCGGGAAGGAAGCACAGGATGTCGCCGTCGGCTGTGCGCAGGGCGGTGCGGACGGTGGCGGCCACGTGGTCGAGGAACGCGGGGTCGACGCGCACGCCGTGGGGCGGGCGGATGCCGTGGGGCGGGGGTGCGTGGGTGACGGCCACGGGGTGCATGTGTCCCTGGGCGTGGACGACGGGTGCGTCACCGAGCAGCCGGGACCAGGCGTCGGCGTCGGTGGTGGCGGACGCGGCGACGATGCGCAGGTCGGGGCGGAGGGTGGCGCGCACGTCGAGCAGGAAGGCCATGGCGGTGTCGGCGTCGAGGTGGCGTTCGTGGCACTCGTCGAGGAGGACGGTGGTGGTGCCGGGGAGTTCCTGGTCGCGCTGGAGCCGCTGGAGGAGGACGCCGGTGGTGACGACTTCGACGGTGGTGTGTGGGGAGACCGTGCGGTCGCCGCGCACGGTGTGGCCGACGCGGCCGCCTGGCTCCTCGCCGAGGAGCCAGGCCATGCGGCGGGCGGCGGCCTTGGCGGCCATGCGGCGTGGTTCGGCGACGAGGACGGTCCGGGTGGGTCCGTCGTCCAGGAGCCCGGCGAGGGCGAGTGGGACGAGGGTGGTCTTGCCGGTGCCGGGCGGGGCGGCCAGGACGGCGCAGCCGTGGTGGCCGAGGGCGTCCTGGAGGGCGGGCAGGGCGGTGCGTACCGGGAGGGCGGCGAGGGCGTCGGCGCGGAGGCCGGCGGGGTGGGGGCTCACAGGGCGATGCAGACGAAGACGGCGGTGCCGGGGATGACGCGGCCGCGCAGCGGCGACCAGCCGCCCCATTCCGTGGTGTTCCAGGCGGGCCATTCGGGTTCGACGAGGTCGACGAGGCGGAAGCCGGCGGCGGTGAGTTCGCGGACGCGGTCGCCGAGGGTGCGGTGGTGTTCGACGTAGACGGCGTGCCCTGTCTCGTCCTGTTCGACATAGGGGGTGCGGTCGAAGTAGGAGGCGGAGGCGGTGAGTCCTTCGGGGCCGGGTTCGTCGGGGAAGGCCCAGCGGACGGGGTGGGTGACGGAGAAGACCCAGCGGCCGCCGGGGCGCAGGACGCGCCGTACCTCCCGCATGACGTGGGCGGTGTCGGCGATGAAGGGCAGCGCGCCGTAGGCGGAGCAGGCGTGGTCGAAGGAGGCGTCGGTGAAGGGGAGGGCGCCGGCGTCGGCCTGGACGAGCGGGAACGCCGGGGGGGCGGGGGTGGTGGAGGCGGTGCGTGCGTCGTCGATGCGGCGGGCGTGCTGGAGCTGGCGGTGGGACAGGTCCAGGGCGACGGGCCGGGCGCCGTGTGCGGCGAGCCAGCGGGAGCACTGGGCGGCGCCTGCGCCGATCTCGAGGACGGCCGCGCCCTTGAGGTCGGCGGTGGGGCCGAGGAGCTGGAGCTCGTCCTCGGTTGCTCCTTCCGGGCCCCAGACGAATTCGGCGTCCCCGAGGAACTCGCCGTGGTCGCTCTGGTACTCGTCGGCGTTGCGGTCCCACCATCCGCGGTTGGCCCGGCTGCTTTCGGCGGCGCCTGCCGGACGGCGTGTGGCCTCGGGTTCTTCGGGGGTTGGCCGGGGGGCCGGTGCTTGGATCATTGCGCTGGTCGTCGTACCCTCTGTGGTGACCTGTGGCTGCGGTGTCGCCGCAGTACGTCTATGTGCCAGTGCCCGGTACGGGGTCTTACGCCCGTGGTGCGCTCTTCGTGCATTGACCGTGCGCGGCCGCCCCCGTATGCTACAAGTTGCGCTGCGAGCCTGCGCGCCTCGGACGGAGCAGGCTGCGCTCACAACTGTTGTAAACCTCTCGGCCTTGTGGGCTGTCCGGAATCGGCAGGAGCGAAACGGGCTTTCGGCGTAGCAGTACCTACGACTTCATGTCCGTACCGGAGCCCTTTTCCTAATGACGAGCAGCACCGAGGCCCCTCGTACCACCCCGCAGGTGGCGGTCAACGACATCGGTTCCGAGGAAGCCTTCCTCGCCGCGATCGACGAGACGATCAAGTACTTCAACGACGGCGACATCGTCGACGGCGTCATCGTGAAGGTCGACCGGGACGAGGTCCTGCTCGACATCGGCTACAAGACCGAGGGTGTCATCCCCTCGCGTGAGCTTTCGATCAAGCAC
Source organism: Actinacidiphila sp. bgisy167 (assembly GCF_057707665.1). Classification (NCBI taxonomy): domain Bacteria; kingdom Bacillati; phylum Actinomycetota; class Actinomycetes; order Kitasatosporales; family Streptomycetaceae; genus Actinacidiphila; species Actinacidiphila sp. bgisy167. The sequence continues at coordinate 76,073 of NZ_JBYIQP010000024.1, forward strand.
GACGTCGACCCCAATGAGGTCGTCGCCGTGGGCGACGAGATCGAGGCTCTTGTCCTCCAGAAGGAGGACAAGGAGGGTCGCCTGATCCTGTCCAAGAAGCGCGCCCAGTACGAGCGCGCCTGGGGCACGATCGAGAAGATCAAGGAAGAGGACGGCATCGTCACCGGTACCGTCATCGAGGTCGTCAAGGGTGGTCTCATCCTCGACATCGGCCTCCGCGGCTTCCTCCCCGCCTCCCTGGTCGAGATGCGCCGTGTCCGCGACCTCCAGCCGTACGTCGGCAAGGAGCTCGAGGCCAAGATCATCGAGCTGGACAAGAACCGCAACAACGTGGTCCTGTCCCGCCGTGCCTGGCTGGAGCAGACCCAGAGCGAGGTCCGCCAGACCTTCCTCACCACCCTCCAGAAGGGTCAGGTGCGCTCCGGCGTCGTCTCCTCCATCGTCAACTTCGGTGCCTTCGTGGACCTGGGTGGCGTGGACGGCCTGGTGCACGTCTCCGAGCTGTCCTGGAAGCACATCGACCACCCGTCCGAGGTCGTCGAGGTCGGCCAGGAGGTCACGGTCGAGGTCCTGGACGTCGACATGGACCGCGAGCGTGTCTCCCTGTCGCTGAAGGCGACCCAGGAAGACCCGTGGCAGCAGTTCGCCCGGACCCACCAGATCGGCCAGGTCGTCCCCGGCAAGGTCACCAAGCTGGTGCCGTTCGGTGCGTTCGTCCGCGTGGACGAGGGCATCGAGGGTCTGGTCCACATCTCCGAGCTGGCCGAGCGCCACGTGGAGATCCCGGAGCAGGTCGTCCAGGTCAACGACGAGATCTTCGTCAAGGTCATCGACATCGACCTCGAGCGCCGTCGCATCAGCCTCTCGCTGAAGCAGGCCAACGAGTCCTTCGGTGCCGACCCGGCGTCGGTCGAATTCGACCCGACCCTGTACGGCATGGCCGCGTCCTACGACGACCAGGGCAACTACATCTACCCCGAGGGCTTCGACCCCGAGGCCAACGACTGGCTCGAGGGCTACGAGAAGCAGCGCGAGGAGTGGGAGCGCCAGTACGCCGAGGCGCAGAGCCGCTTCGAGCAGCACCAGGCGCAGGTCATCAAGTCCCGCGAGGCCGACGCCGAGGCTGCGGCCCAGGCCGGCGAGGCGGCTCCGGCCGGCCCGACCGGTGGCTCGTACTCCTCGGAGTCCGGCGACCAGTCCGGCGCCCTTGCCTCGGACGAGGCGCTGGCCGCGCTCCGCGAGAAGCTGGCCGGCGGCCAGAGCTGATCGCAGGGCGTACCGCCCACGCAGTACGGAAGGACCCGCTCTCCCAGGGAGGGCGGGTCCTTCCGCGTTTCTCCGGGTCCGGGCGGGAATGCGCGGGCTGTACGGTCCGTTGCACCCAGCGTTGACGAAGACCGAGGGAAGGGTGCGCAGTGCTGGATCCGCAGGGGCTGTACGCATACGAGCCGGGCGGGGCCGAGGCGGTCGACGAGGCTTTCGGTGAGATCGGTCCTGTGCTGCTGTACCACTTCGACGGGTACATCGACGCAGGTGAGACCGGCGCGCAGGTCGTCGAGGAAGTGCTGCGGCTGCAGGAGCACCGCGTGGTGGCGCGTTTCGACGCGGACCGTCTGGTGGACTACCGGGCGCGTCGTCCACTGATGAATTTCACGCGGGACCGCTGGACGGGGTACGAGGCGCCGGAGATCGCGCTGCGGCTGGTCCGGGACAGTACGGGTTCGCCTTTCCTGCTGCTGTCGGGCCAGGAACCGGACGTCGAGTGGGAGCGTTTCACCGCGGCGGTGGTGCAGATCGTGGAGCGCTTGGGCGTGCGCTTGGCGTTCACCTTCCACGGCATCCCCATGGGGGTGCCGCACACCCGCCCGGTGGGGCTGACGCCGCACGGCAACCGGCTGGACCTGGTGCCGGGCCACCGCGCCTGGTTCGACGAGGCGCAGGTGCCGGGCAGTGTCGAGGCCCTGATCGAGTACCGGCTGGCCGGGGCGGGCCGCGATGTGCTGGGCGTGGCCGCCCACGTACCGCACTACCTGGCGCGTTCGGGGTATCCGCATGCGGCGTTGGCCGTGGTGGAGGCGCTGACGGCCGCGACCGGCCTGGTGCTGCCGCAGGTGGCGCAAGCACTGCGGATGGAGGCGCACACGGTGCGGGCCGAGATAGACCGGCAGGTCGCCGACGGTGACGCGGAGCTGGTCGCGGTGGTGCGGGGGTTGGAGAACCAGTACGACGCGCTGGCGGGCGGCAGCAGCCGGCAGAATCTGATCGCCGAGCCGGTCGAGCTGCCGTCGGCGGACGACCTGGCGGCGGAGTTCGAGCGTTTCCTGGCCGACCGCGAGGACGACGGGTCCTGACGACGGGTCCCGACCGGGCTCGTGGGGGTGCGGGGCCACCGGTAGTCTCGCGGCATGGTCACAGTGGGGCTGACGGGTGGGATCGGGGCGGGCAAGAGCGAGGTGTCGCGGCTGCTGGCCTCGTACGGGGCGGTGCTGGTCGACTCCGACCGGATCGCGCGTGACGTGGTGGCGTCGGGCACACCGGGGCTTGCGGCTGTGGTCGCCGAGTTCGGCGAGGGGGTGCTGGCCGCCGACGGGTCCTTGGACCGGCCGAAGCTGGGGGCGATCGTCTTCTCCGACCCCGAGCGGCTGAGGGCGCTGAACGCGATCGTCCACCCCCTGGTGCGGGACCGTTCGGCGGCCCTGCAGCGGGCGGCGGGTCCGGACGCCGTGGTCGTGCACGACGTGCCGCTGCTGACGGAGAACGGTCTGGCTCCGCAGTACGACCTGGTCGTGGTGGTGGACGCCGCTCCGCAGACCCAGCTGGATCGGCTGGTGCGGCTGAGGGGCATGACCGAGGACGACGCCCGGGCCCGGATGGCCGCCCAGGCGACCCGGGAGCAGCGGCTGGCGATCGCCGACGTCGTGATCGACAACGACGGCCCGCTGGAGGCGTTGGAGCCGCAGGTCCGGCAGCTGTGGGAGCAGTTGCGCCGCGCGGCCGCCGGTGGCTGAGCCGCAGGACAGCCGGTAGCTGATCCTTGTCCGAAGGCCGTGACGCCGGCCATGGGCGGTGTCCCGCGACGTCGGTCACCGTGTGGCCGGGTGGTGCCGCGCTCGTTCGCGGGTGCGCCCCGGACGTATGGGTAGTGCGCGACGGCGCCGGGCGCCCGGTGAACGCCGGGCCTGAGCTCCGCGCTGCCGCGGAGGTCTCCTGGGAATGCTTATGCGGGTGGCGATGTTGGGTAGTTGTGACGTGTTGACTGCCCGTGGAAGGAGGCGGCTGTGCCCGAGCAGAGCCCCGAGAACCATGTCATCGACTTCCGCGCGGCGGAGCAGCTGCTGGCGGCCCGTGACGCCCGTGGGGCGGTGAAGCTGCTGGACTCGGTCATCGCCGCCCACCCGGAGAACACGGCCGCGCGGCTGCTGCGCGCACGGGCTTTCTTCCTGTCCGCGCAGTTGCGTCCGGCGGAACTCGAGTTCCAGATCGTCCTGGAGCGCGAGCCGGACAACGCGTACGCGCACTTCGCCCTCGGGCGCACCCTGGAGCGTTCCGGCCGCTCCGGTGAGGCGCTGCGTCACTTCCGGCTGGCGGCAGCGCTCGACCCCAAGCCCGACTACCTGCAAGCGGCTCGCTTCCCCGGCCCGGAGTGAGCCAGGACGGGGGAGTTCGCCCGTTATCGGGGCTGCTTCCCCTCGCGTCACATTGATCCGTGGTGTCACTCCCGTTACGGTTCCGCACGTGTTCTGACGCAGCCTCATCTGTGGGGAGCCGGCCGTGACTCGAGTGACCAGGCGGATGCTGCTGGGCTCTGCCGCCGCGACCGCGGCAGGTGCGGTGCTTTCGACGGGTGTGGCGGGCGCGAGCACGGCAGCGGCTTTTGACACCGCTCCCGCGCAGGCCGCGCTGGGCCGCCTGCTGCCGCGCCACGCGGGGCAGTTCCGGTTGGTGGCGGCGGGCCGGGGGAGCGGTGCCGGTGCGAAAGACGGCGATGGGTCCGACCGGTTCCGCATCGCCGGCGTGCGAGGCCGGATCGAGGTGGCCGGGACGTCCCCGGCCACAGTGCTGTGCGGCGTGCGCTGGTACCTCAAGCATGTGTGCGGCGTGGGTGTCTCCTGGGCGGGCGACAGCCTGGACGCCCTGCCCTCGACCCTTCCCGCGCCGCCCTCCAGCGGCATCGCCCGGCGCGCCACCGTGCCGCACCGCTTCGTCCTCAACGACACCAGCGACGGCTACACCGCCCCCTACGCCGACTGGGCGCGCTGGGAGCGGCTGATCGACGTCCTGGCGCTGCACGGCTGCAACGAGGTGATGGTGGTGGCCGGTGCCGAGGCGGTGTACCGGCGTGTGCTGCGCGAGTTCGGCTACTCCGACCGGGAGGCCCTGGCCTGGTTGCCGGCCCCGTCCCACCAGCCGTGGTGGCTGTTGCAGAACCTCTCCGGGTACGGCGGCCCGCTGACCGCGGGCCTCGTCGACGCCCGTGCCGCGCTGGGCCGCAGGATCACCGGCCGGCTGCGGGAGCTGGGTATGGCGCCGGTGCTTCCGGGCTACTTCGGCACTGTCCCGGACGGCTTCGCCGGGCGCAACGCGGGGGCACGCGTGGTCCCCCAGGGCACCTGGCACGGCTTCGCCCGTCCGGACTGGCTCGACCCGCGCACACGCGTCTTCGCCGCCGTGGCCGCATCCTTCTATCGCCACCAGAAGGAGCTGTTCGGGGCGGCCGCCTTCTTCAAGATGGACCTGCTGCACGAGGGCGGCACCGCGGGCGACGTGCCCGTGCCCGCGGCCGCCCGCGGCGTCCAGTCGGCACTGCGCGCGGCACATCCCCGTGCGACCTGGGTGATCCTCGGCTGGGAGAAGAACCCGCGGGCCGATCTGCTGGAAGCCGTCGACAAGGCGCGGATGCTCGTGGTGGACGGGGTCTCCGACCGCTTCACGTCGGTCACCGACCGCGAACGGGACTGGGCGGGCACCCCGTACGCCTTCGGTTCCATCCCCAACTTCGGCGGCCGGACGACGATCGGCGCCAAGACCCACGTCTGGGCGGACCGGTTCTTCAGCTGGCGGGACAAGCCTGGCAGCGCCCTGGCCGGTACCTGCTATCTGCCGGAGGCCGCCGAGCGCGACCCGGCCTCCTTCGAGCTGTTCTGCGAACTGCCCTGGCACGAGCGGAGGGTGGACCTGCCGACCTGGTTCGACACCTATGCGCAAACTCGCTACGGCGCCGCGGACGGCCAGGCCCGCGTCGCCTGGCAGGCGCTGCGCCGCACCGCTTACCGGCACGACGCCCTCGAGCGCGCCGACGCCCACGACAGCCTCTTCACCGCCCGTCCGTCGCTGACCGCCGACTCCGCAAGCGTGTACGCGCCGAACGCCCTCACCTACGATCCGGCCGCTTTCGACACGGCGTTCACCGCGCTCCTGGCGGTGTCCGCCGGGGCGCGCGGTCGCGACGCCTACCGCTACGACCTGACGGATGTCGCCCGCCAGGCCGTCGCCAACCGCAGCCGGCAGCTGCTGCCGCAGCTGCGCTCCGCGTTCGCCCGCGGCGACGAGGCGGTCTTCCGCCAGCTGTCCGAACTGTGGCTGCGGTTGCTGCGGCTGGCCGACGAGGTCGCCGGCGGCCACCGGGCGTTCCTGCTCGGCGCCTGGCTCGCCGAGGCCCGGGCCTGGGGCGGGACGGACGCGCAGCGTGAACAACTGGAGCGCACCGCCCGCGTGCTGGTCACCACCTGGGGTGGGCGCGCGACCTCGGCCACGCTGCACGAGTACGCCAACCGGGACTGGAACGGCCTGCTCGCCGACTTCTATCTCCCGCGCTGGCGGACCTTCCTTGAGGAGTGCGGGGCGGCTCTCACCGCCCGTCGCGCCCCGCGGGCCGTCGACTGGTACCGCGCCGAGGAGCCCTGGACGAGGCGCGCCCGCAGCTACCCCACCCGGCCCACCGGTGACGCGTACACGCTTGCCTGGCGCGCCCACCAGACACTTGCCGCGGCTCCCTACCAGGGTTCGCTGACGGTGACCGCGCAGCCCGCGACGCTGCGGCCGGGCGGTCGAGCCTTGGTCACGGCCGAGTTCACCAACACCAACGGACTCGCCCCCACGGGCACGGTGGGCTTCTCGCTGACCGTGGACGGGGTGCGGGCCGTGCCCCGCGGGTCCCTGTCGCTGCCGCGCGTGGCGGCCGGCGGGACCGGCCTGGCGACCTGGCACGTCACCGCGCCCGAGGCACGTCCCGAGCGGCCGCTGTCGCCGCTGCGGTACGAGGCGCGCGCCGCGTACGAGCCGGTGCCGGGCGGCGCGCGGGTGCCCGCGGTCGCCGTGGGGGACCTGTACGTCGCGGGCCTGCTGGAGGACGCGTACCGCACCGTCGGCGGCAACGGAGCCGTCTTCGGGCAGTTCGGCGACCGCTTCGCCATCGACGGTGCCGGGCGCGACCTGTGGAAGGGGACCGCCGAGTTCGCGGCGCTGCTGCGGCACCGCGCACTGCGGGACGGCGGGACGGTCACCACCCGGGTCGACAGCCAGGCCGAGACCGCCCCCTGGGCGCGGGCGGGCATCATCGTCCGTGACGATCTCGAGGATCCGGCCGCTGTGGGCTTTCTGAACCTGGCGGTGAGCCCCGGTCACGGGGTGACGCTGTCCTACGACTCCGATGGCGGCGGCCGCTTGAACCGCTACCGGCGGCTCGCCGGCGTCCGGGCCCCCGTGCTGCTGAGGCTGCGCCGCCGGGGCCGCGCGTACACGGGCGAGTGCAGCAACGACGGCGGCACGACGTGGCGGAAGGTGGCCACCGTGACCGTGCCGGCGGCGGCCCGGGCGCAGGACGTGGGGCTCTTCATGACGGCGGGAAACGGCGGCACGGGCGCCCGAGGCCTGGTGGAGTTCACCGGCTTCCGGCTCGGCTGAGGCCGCCGGCCGCCCCCGTGCTCAGCCGGCGCCGCAGCCCGCGCCCACGGCGGCGACCAGGGCGGCCAGGGCGTCACCGAAGCGGTTTAGCCCCTCACCTGGGGCCCCTGCGGGCTCCGTCATGTACCCGTCCCGGCGTATCTCGACCATCAGAGCCGACACCTCGCGGACCTCGCCGTAGTGCTTCAGAGGCACATATGTGCCGGCGAACGGCGAGTCGAGGCCGACTCCGCCGCAGGGCGCGAAGGCCTCGCGGGCGGCTTCCAGCAGCCAGGCCGGGGTGTGGAAGGCGTCCGTGCCCAGGCAGACGGCGGGTCTGGGCCCGTCGCCGTGCAGTTCGTAGGGGAGCGGTGCGGCGGGGTAGGAGTGCACGTCGATGACGACCGCCCGGCCGGTGGCCGCCAGGCGGTCCTGGACGGCGGCCGTCATGGCGGCCGCGTAGGGATCGAAATAGGCGTCCAGCAGGACTCGTTCGTGCCGGGGTTCGTGCTCGCGCAGCGGCACCCCGTGTGACGTGCGGGTGTAGACGGCGCCCATGCCGACGGCACGCATCTCCTCCCGCTCGTCGGGAAACCGCTCGGGGTCGACCACCAGCCGCGACAGGAGGTTGGTGAACTGCCAGGCCCCCGTGGCCGCTGCGGCGCGCGCGGCGATCACGTCGGTGTACGCGTCCGTCATGTGGTCGAGCTCGCTCGCCAGCTCGGCGTCGTCGAGGAGGATGCGCTCGCGGACGTGGTGGGGCACGGCGCGGGCGCTGTGCGGAACATGGAGCAGCACCGGTGAGTCCGGTGCTCCCTCGGTGATGCGGAACGTCGGTTCGTCCAAAGTCTCCACCCCTGAGCGGTTCGTGGTGCCACCCGCCGTGGCGAAGGCAAACCGCCCACGGCGTAGCACCCCACTGGTCAGAACAGCGGCTCCGGCAGGACCCCCTCCAGGGCCAGCAGTGAGCGCTTGACGTCGAGCATGCGAGAGCCCCCGCCGAAGCCGCCTATGCCGCCGTCGCTCTCCAGGACCCGGTGGCACGGGACGACGACGGGCAGCGGGTTGGAGCCCATGGCCGCCCCCACAGCCCGGGCCGCGCCCGGCTCACCGACCCGGTTCGCCAGATCCTGGTAGCCGACCACGCTGTCGAACGGGACGCCGCCCGACAGCGCGCGCAGCACACGGCGGTTGAAGCCGGTCGTCAACGACCAGTCGAGCTCGAGGTCGAAGGTGTGCCGCGTCCCGGCGAAATACGACTGCACCTGGGGTATCGCCTCCAGCAGTCGGGCCTGCGCGGGATCCTCGGGCCCGGGACCGCGTACGGGTACGGCGCCCAGCCGGGAGCAGATCCGCTCGAGCACCGCGGGCGCCTCTCCCTCCCCGGTCCGGAAGGCGACGTGGACCAGGCCCTGCCCCGTCGCGGCGAGCAGCAGCGGCCCGACCGGTGTCTCCAGCACCGTCCAGGCGACCTTGGCGGTTGAGGTCTGCGGTTGCGTCACGGTCCCAG
>NZ_JBYIQP010000240.1:0-547 GCF_057707665.1 Actinacidiphila sp. bgisy167
AACACCAAGAACGTCCCGATCGCCGCACTCGAACTGCGACACCGCCAGCGCGCGAGAGCCGAAGACCGCATCCGCGCCGCACGGGCCACCGGCCTGCGCAACCTGCCCCTCCACGACACCGCACAGAACCAGATCTGGCTGGAGATCGTCCAGATCGCTCTCGATCTCCTCGCCTGGATGCCGATGCTCGCCCTGAGCGGCGACGTCCGCCGGTGGGAACCCCGCCGCCTGCGGCTGCGACTGTTCTCCGCCGCCGCACAACTCGTCACCACCGGACGGCGCCGCGTCCTCCGCCTCGCGGCCCACTGGCCCTGGACAGGCGCGATCACCCAAGCCCTGCAAAGGCTCGCAGCCCTGCCAAACCCAGGATGACCAGCCACTTCCCGTCCCTACGAGCAGCACCACCCCGACCGGAGCCGTGGAACCCGGCGCCCACCCGACGCGACAGCCGGGCCACCAGCCTGCCCACCTGCAGGAATCTCGGCCCCCGAAGGAGCCGAAAGGGCCCGCCAGCAAGCTGACGGGCCCTCATGCAAGATCGAGGCTA
>NZ_JBYIQP010000241.1:0-532 GCF_057707665.1 Actinacidiphila sp. bgisy167
CACGGCAGCTGTAGTTCGTGATCTGTAGCGTGTCGTTGCTGGTCAGTGGAGTGGGGGTCCCTGCGGCAACAGGTACGGCCGCCGCGATCATGATCGTCTGTGACAACTGATCCAGACGCGGCGGCCGTTGAGGCCACGGTAGCGCAAGAGGTGTGGCGGGACGGCTTCGGGGAGGTGATGGGCCTGATGGCGGGCTGCTTCCCGCGCCGGGAGACGCGGCAGACCTTCGGGGAGGTGGTCGAGGCGATGCTGATGGGCGTGGAGCGGGCGAACTGCTGGACACTGGCCGAGGCGCTCGGCCACAGAGGCCCGCACCGCCTCCAGCACTTCCTGGCCCGCGCGGTATGGGATCACGACGCCGTACGCGACCGCCTGGCCCGCTGGACGGTGGGCCGCCTCGCCGACGACCGCGCTGTGCTGGTGGTCGACGAGACGGGAGATGAGAAGTCCTCCACGGACGCGGTGGGGGCAGCACGCCAGTACTCCGGTGCGCTGGGCGGAATCGGCCTGTGTCAGGTCGCCGTCCACCTCA
>NZ_JBYIQP010000242.1:0-500 GCF_057707665.1 Actinacidiphila sp. bgisy167
AAGGTCCACCTCGTGGTCGACGGACACTCCGCGCAGCGCTCGAAGAAGGTCCGCGACTGGCTCGCCGCCCACCCCGACGACGTCGAGCTGCACTTCCTGCCCCCGTACTCGCCCGAGCTCAACCCCGATGAGCTGGTCAACGCCGACCTCAAACACAGCCTGCCCAAGCAGCACCGAGCCCGAAACCATACCGAACTCGCCGCAGAGACCCGCCGCTTCTTCCGCAGACGCCAGCGTCAGCCACACATCGTCCGCGGCTACTTCGGCGGCCCGCACGTCCGCTACGTCCTGGACGAGAACTCCATGAGTTTCTGATCAAATAGACAAGTCCCATCGTTGCAGGTCAGGAGCCTCTTCGCGTTTCTGATCATCCCACCGGACGCCCCACTACGTGAAAGCGCAAGGCTAGGAGATCACTGAAAATCTTGTGTGGGGGCTGTCTGGCGGTGGGCCGGACGGCCCCCTTTGCGTTATGCGGGCGCTGTTGTGAGCGTCCAGGG